>CALWZL010000016.1 GCA_944385995.1 uncultured Faecalibacterium sp. | reverse complement strand
TCCTGCTCATAGATTTCATCGCGGACATCCTCATTTGTCCAGCTCATGCAACCCTCCTCTCGTCATCTCGCGGCGGCTCTCTGCACGGTCCAGGGCCTCCAGGTTTTGCTGTGCGGTGGCAAGGTCTAGCCAGGCTTTATGCGCTTCGCGGTATTTTTGGTAGAACTGGGCCTTTTCAGAAATCAATTCCTCGCGCTCGGCTTTCAGCTGTTTCAGGCTGGGCAGTTTTTGGATGTTGTGGGCCTTAAAATAGGCGGCTGCCGCCTGATAAGCTGTCAGCTGGGCGCGGTGTGTTTCCTGATACTCGGCGGGATTCCCGGCGTGCTTAGACCGCTGGGCGATCTTTTGGTTTTGGAGGTAGGCCGAAACGTGGCGGCTCAGTTCCCGGTTTTCGTCGATGCGAGTTTCCAGGTCTTTGACCACCTCGAGCACTTCACTGTACTGGGATTGAAGTTCGTTGATACGCTGCGCCAACTCGGCCTCGGTGCTTACGCCGTGCTCCGACAAAAGTGCCACCGATTTGGACAACTGCTTGAGATTAAACACCTTGGCCCAGCGCTCGTAACCAGCACCTTTGCCTGAGGCCAGCTTGGCCTGAATGTCAATTAGGCGGCTGACCTTATCGGGATTCGGGTCAGTACGACGGAGGGCGGCGGTCTTCTGGCGTTCGGCATTTTCGGCAAGGGCAATCAAAACCTGCTCTTTGGAAAAATCATCGCCTAGTTTGCGGGAGGTGATGGGGTTTGTCCGATCAGCGGTGCGGTAACTAAACCGGCCGCGGCTCTCAGTGAGAGCAATGCCATGCTCCTGCAAGAGCTGAGCGGAGAAGTCCTCCAAACTGGTCGCCTTTCGCAGAACGGAACGGATGTTTTTGCGCAGGGCAGCTTTCTCGGTCTCGTATTTGGTTTGCCGGATGGGCAGGCCGGAAGCAGCGTCCTTGGCGTTGGCGTAGTCGAGGCGGCGTTGGCCGCGACGCTGCGCCCAATACTCCCGTTCGGTGATGCGGTCGCCGGAACCTTTCAGCAGGTCGATTTGGTAGAGGCCAGCATTCTGGCAAAGCTCCATGACTTCGGCGCGGAGGTGCCGCAGCATGGCCGCCGTACAGCGGTGCTTGCAGCCCTCCTGCCAGTCACAGGGTTTCTCCATATGGGGCTGGCGCTCGACTTCGCGGATCCGCAGGCTGCCAATGACAATGTGAACGTGGATATTTCCAGCTCCATTGTGGCCGTCCGGGTGAGCACAGACAATGGCCGGATGGCCCGGAAAGTTCTCCTTGCAGAATTGCAGGCCGAGGGCTTGCGCCTTTTCCAGGGTCAGGCCGTTGTCAGCTGCGTCCCGGGGGTCAAAGCTGATGATATAATGGTGCGTTTTTACATCGCTGGGATTGCCATTCTTGCCGTACTTTCGGTTCGCCAGCAGGCAGGCCATGGCGAAGGTATTTTCCCCACATTCCAGCGTGTCCAGCAGATACGCCTCCCGGAGTTTGGGTCGGCCATGCTCGTCCAAAATGGGCAGGCCGGTATACTCATTGTGCTGGAAGGTGAGGTAGCGCTCCGCCGCCGAGAGGTCAGAGTTCTTCGAGCTTGTATGCTTGATGGTTGCCATACAGTTCTCCGATCGTTTTCTCGGCGTCCAGCCGGAAGGAAGTGAGGGCAGACAGCTCTGCCAAAAGCTGAGCGCGAAGCTGCTCTGTGTCCCGGCCGCCGGTGTTGAAGTGCCGGGCCAGTTGGTTGAGGTTGCCGCCGATTTTGCCGCATTGTCCCAGCAGGTCAGAGAGAATGTTCAGGGCATCCTCTCCGCTGCCTGTAACAAGAACGGTGTGCTGGACAGGTTTCCCCAGCAGAGATTGACGGATGAGGGTTGACATGCTGATGTTGAGCCGTTTGCAGCAGAGTTCGAGGGTGAGTTTTTCTTTTTCGGTCACGCGAAATTTGATGATGTGGGTGCGGTTGTTGGGGTTGTCATTGTGATTGGTCGGAAGAATTTTTTCGACGTTCTTGGCGAGCATCAGCCTCCAATCCTTTAGGCGGCACTAGGAAGGGCCGCACAGAGCATAGATCGAACAAGTGCAAACGGTTCAAAACAAAAGCAGGGTTTGGGGAAGGCACTCCCCAACAAGTACGACCGGTCAGTGAGACACAATTTCAATTTTTGAAATTGTGGCCACAGGTCGATACTTGCTTATCGTTTTTTCTGTCCGAATGGAAAATACAGATTTCAAATTGGATTTTGGTTTCCAAAGCTGGGAGTGCAGGTACCAATAGAAGTGTCTCCTATTTGCGGGAGTCGCCGCTTGTACCGAATCTGCGTTCCTGCCCCTGTGTTGCAGCGGCGTTGTCCGGCTCGCCCGCGTTTTGCGCGGGGTCATGGCACGGTATCCAGATCCAGGCGGCTCATGCAGTTTTCAAAGTGCGGGTATGAAGAATTGCAGGCCGGTCGCCCGGCTGCAAATTCTCTCGGAATATAAGAAAGCCGCCCCGCAGGGGACCAAAGGATTTTGTCGTAGGTGAACGGCGGCAAAATGGTTCGGTGTGGCTGCGGGACGGCTGTTTAGCGTACTAAAGCAGCTGGTGTGGGATAGAGGATACCATGAACAAAGCGGGGCGTCAAGTGAGAACTTGAAATTCTGGGCGAGATAACAATGATTGACGTTACTTTTTGTCGGGGAAGTACAAAAACTTATCCCCAAAATGTAAGCCCTGGGCAGCCTTGTTGCAGGCGGCCCGGGGCTTTGGCGTGTGGGGAGATGAAGAAGAAAGAAGAAGGTTTAACCTTTGTCTGCGCCGGAGGTGATTCCTGCAACGTAGAACTTCTGCATGATGATGAACAGCACCGAGATGGGGATGGAGACCAGCACGCTGCCTGCACAGAACAAGGCAAAGTAATCGTTGACCAGCGTGCGCGAGAGCATGTTGTACAGGCCAATCGAGACGGTCCAGTCGGCGCTGATGCCCGAGTTCAGGATCATCTTGGCCATCACGAAGTCGGTCCAGGGGGTCATGAAGGAGTTGATGACGGTGTAGACCAGGATGGGCTTGGACATGGGCAGGACGACATGGAAGAAGGTCTGCGCTTCCGATGCGCCGTCCAGCTTGGCGGCCTCCCGCAGGGAGACCGGTACAGTGTCAAAGAAGCCCTTGCAGATTAGGTACCCAAGGCCGGACGAGCCGGCATAGACCATGATCAGGCCGGCGTAGGAGTTGGTCAGGTTGAGGTAGCGCAGGACGAAATAAACTGCGATCATGGCCAGCACGCCGGGGAACAGGTTGACCGTCACCGACAGGTTTTGCAGCAGGCGGCGGCTCTTGAACTTGCAGCAGCTCATGGCGTAGGCTACCATCACCACAAAGGCGGTGGAGATCACGCAGTTGAAACAGGCCACCACAAAGGTGTTCATGAACCACCGGGGGAACTGCGCCACCGAGTCAGAGTGGAACAGGATGTCGATGTAGTTCTGGAAGGTGTAGTGATCGGGGAAGAAGGTGCGGAAATTGATGCCCGCGTAGGTGGACAGGCTGGTGACCAGCAGCCAGAGGATAGGCACCAGCCACACCACCGAAAGGCCGATCAGCACCAGATGGCGGACCGCGCCGTCCACGCCGCGCCGGATGCGTCCCATCCGCAGCTGCTTTTGGGTATCCATTGTACTTGCCTGCGTCATGAGAAAGCCGCCTCCTTCTTATTGATGAACCGGAAGCACACCACCGTGAACACCGCGCAGACAATGAACACCATGATGCCGATGACCGCAGCCATCTTGTAGTTGTACTGCTCCTGCGTCAGACGGAACAGCCAGGTGACCAGCAGATCGACCTCTTTGGCGCTGGACGAGGCCATCGCCTGGTCGGTGGTGACGTAGACGTCCTGGGTCAGCAGGTAGATGACGTTGAAGTTGTTGACGTTCTTGACAAAGTCGGTGACGAGGGCCGGCCCCTGCACGCTGAGCAGGTAGGGCATCTTGATGTGGATGAACTGCTGCCAGGGGCTTGCGCCGTCGATGCGGGCGGCCTCCAGCATATCGCTGGGGATGTTCATCAAAACGCCGGTGGCGATCAGCATCTGGTACGGCACGCCCACCCAGATATTGATGAGGATGATCATCACTTTGGCCCAGGAAGCCTCGGTCAGGAAGGGGATGTGGTCCATGCCGGGGCTGAGGATGCCGATGGTGTGCAAAAAGTCGGTCACCCCGATGTTGGACATCATGGTGTTGAAGATGCCGTTGTCGCTGAAGAAGTTGCGCACCAGCAGCAGCGTGACGAACTGCGGCACCGCGATGGTGACCATGAACAGCGTCCGCCACAGCTTGGGGAACTTGGTCTTTTTGTCATTGATGAGCATCGCCAGAAAGACGCCGCCGAAAAAGGTGGTGAAGGTGGCGAAGAAGGCCCATACCAGAGTCCAGACCAGGATCTTGCCGAAAGCGTAGCCGAAGGTCAGCGAAAGAGACTGCCCGCCTCCGAACAGGGTGAAGAAATTGGTCAGTCCCACCCAGGTGAACAGGGCGTTGGGCGGCATATGCTGCTGGTCGTAATTGGTGAAGGCCACTGCGATCAGGATGAACAGAGGCACGATGGTGAACACCACCACGCCCAGCACCGGCAGGGTCAGCAGGGTGACATAGAACTTTTCGTTCAGGAACATATGGATGTCCTGTACGAAGTTATTGGTCTTTTTGCCTGCGGCGCGGATCTGCTGCAGGTGGAAATTGGACATCACCACCCCCATCGCCGCAGCCAGCATGGCCGCGATGACCACCATGGCGATGACGCTGAGCAGCAGGATGGCGAAGGAGTTGTCGTAATCGTTGACCTCGTTTTTGAGGGTGATGGGGTTAAAGACCATCTCCATCTGGACGGTGCCCAGGGTGCCGAACTTGGCCAGGTTGGGCACGCCCGCCACTGCCAGGTAATAAAGCCCCAATCCCTGCACCAGGGTGACCAGCAGCGCTTTGATGAGCTGGCCGTGGCCGATGTAGCCCAGGCCCCAGATCACAAAGGACAGCTTGGTGAAGATGTCGCCGTGCGCAAAGGCATGGCCGAACCGCTGGAGGAAGTTTGGCTCCTTGCCGCCTGCACGCAGCGGCGGCTGAATGAGCACGGTTTGTGCCACAAAGATCGCTCCTCTCTGCAAGGTTTCGTCTCCCCGCGCCCCCAGGCCGGACGCTGCCGGGTTTGTCTTTTGCCGCGTATGGGCAGCGCCGGCGGGGCACAAGGAAGGAGACGGGAGTTAGCGGGTGAAATTACTGAGCCACCGGCGCGGTGATGCCTGCCACGGCGTCGTCCACCAGCTGCTGGGTGGTCTTGCCCTGGGTATTGCCGGAGGCCAGGATCTGGCCCAGGCTGGCGGCGGGATCCCAGTAGTTGGCTCCCACGCGCTGCAGGTCGGAGAAGTCGCTCTGCATAGCCAGGGCGGCGATGGCCGGGGCGGACTGCACCTCCTCCGAGGCGTTGACGTTGATGTTGGAGGGGCCGAGGTTGCGGTCGTTGAAGCGCTTGAGCTGGTTGTCCTCGTTGGTGATGAAGTCGGCCAGCATCATGGCCACGCCCACGTTGGCGCTGTGGGGGTTGACGCCCACCAGCTTGTAGCCCGAGAAGGAACCCATCTGCACCTGCTCGCCGTCCATCGTGAAGGTGGGCAGCTTGGTGGCCTGGTAGTTGTCGCCCCAGGCATCCTCGGCGGTGATGGCGTTCCAGGTGCCGCTGATGGCGGCGCAGACCGAGCCGTCCGCGATGCCCGAGACGATGTCGGCGTCGGGCGCGTTGCGGAAGGCGTCGTTCGAAGCGATGTCCAGCACCGCCTGCGCGACCGACGCGCCCGGCTCCTCGTTCCAGTTGCAGACGGTGTTGACGCCGTCGTCGGCCAGGGTAGCGGTCAGGCCCGCCCCTGCGAAGAAGCTGTAAATATACCAGCCGTCGTTCAGGGTCATATCGAAGGTGCGGCCGGCGGCTGCCGCGGCGGCCAGGATGCCGTCCACGCTCTGGGCGTCCTCGGCGGTGATGACGCTGCCGTCATAGTAGAGGAAGTAGCCGTTGTCGGCGGTCATGGGGTAGGCGTACAGCTTGCCGTCCATGCTGGCAGCCTCGACCGAACCCTCCAGGTTGCGGCTCTTGATCTCGTCGGGGTTGAGCAGCACCTCCTGCAGAGCGCCGGCGGCCACCAGCTCGTTCAGCTGGTCGTCCGCAAAGGCGAACACGTCGGCCGCGGCAGTGGGGTCCACCAGGATGTTGTCCTTGGCGTCGGACTCGGAGCAGGCGCCGATGTTGATGGTGATGTTGCCCTTGTCGGCATTGGCCTCGATGAAGGCGTCGGCCATCTCGCGCAGCATACCCTGATCTTCCTCAGCGCCCCACATGGTCAGCTCGACATCGCCCCAGCTCTCAGCGGCGGAGGCGGCTTCGCCCGCAGCAGAGGAAGCGGGGGCCGCGCTGCTGGAAGCAGTGTTGGACGAGCCGCCGCAGGCAGTCAGCGCGCCGGCCGCAGCCGCAGCGCCCATTGCCGCGAGGAATTGACGGCGGGAAATCAGCTTTTTCATAGTGCATCTTCTCCTTCTTGTGTCTGGATGAAATGTCCGTTCCTGAGAAACTGCCGTTGCGCACATTTTGCGCAATTTTCTGGTTCCTCTTGCGCAACTATAGAATACCGCAAATCTTCTCGAGTGTCAATGCACAGATTTACCTATAATAGTAATAAAAATATAGTCATTCTGACTTATAATGGGCCGCTTTTTTGAGTTTGGCCGCGCAATTTATGCGCAACGATTTTGAGCTGCCGGTCCATTCCGCACCCGGGGCAGAAAAAGAGCCGCCTGCGCGCGGCAGACGGCTCTCAAAAGCAGGTCAAAGGGTTTAGCGCCGGGGCAGGCTCTTGGTCGAGTCCCGCAGGACGACCTGATGCCCCATCACCAGGGGACGGGCGGCGGCTTTGCCGGCCATCAGGTCCAGCAGCATCCGGCAGGCAGCCCCGCCCAGGGCCACCGCATCGAAGTGGACCGCCGAAATGGCGGGGTTGAGGCCGGCGGTCAGCTCGCTGTCGTAGAGGCTGGCCAGACGTATGTAGTCCGGCACCCGGATGCGCCGGGCCTGCAGCTCCAGCGACACATCGAAAGCCAGCCGGTCGTCCCCGCAGAGGATGCAGTCGGGGCGTCGTTCCAGCACTGCGTCCAGCGCGTCGATCCGCTGGGCGTCGCTCTCGATGCCGGTGCGGACGAGGGCCGGGTCGGGCTGGATGCCCAGCTCGGCCAGGGCGTCAAAGTACCCTTTGGCACGGTCCTGGTTGACGTAGTAGCTGGGGCTGCCGGTGAGCAGAGCGATCCGCCGCAGGCCAAGCTGAAGCAGCAGCCGGGTCATTTCCTGACTGGCGGCGGCCTGGTCGTTGTCTACTTGGGGGATGGCGGGGTCCTCGGTCCGTCCGATGGCGACAAAGGGCATCTTGTGGCGGCGCAGAAGTTCGACACAGGGATCGTTCTGGATGGTGCGGGAGAGGATCACCCCGTCCATTTTGTGGCAGTCGAGCTGGCGCTCCAGTTGGCTGGTGTCGGCCCCGGAGACATAGCAGAGCAGCAGGTCGTACCCCCGCTGGGCTGCCGCCGTGCAGATGCCTCCCATGCACTTGCGCAGAAAGGGCAGGTCCAGGTGGACGAAGTCGCTGGGGATGACCATGGTCAGGTTGTGGGTCTCGCGGTCCGCGGGCTGGGCGCGCACCGCCGGTTCAGCCCCGGCCTGGGCGATGTAGTCTCGCACCCGGCCGCGGGTAGCCTCGCTGATGCGGCCCTTGCCCGAGAGGGCACGGGAAACGGTGGTCTTGGACACCCCCAGGGCTTTTGCGACCTCGTCGATGGAGATCTTCTTGGTCGGTTGGTTTTCTGCCGGCATGACGTGCCCTCCCTCGTGTGCGCAATCGGTTGCGCTTTTCTTCAGCATACCAGCCAAGACGGCGCTTTGTCAAGGGACTGTGCGCAATTTCCCCTCACAGTACCCGTACCATGCCATCGGCTTTGTAGACGGCGGTGCCGTAGCCGGGCAGCTCGTCGCCGCCCGGCAGCAGAGCGGGGATGGTATTGCAGTTCTGCAAAAAGAGCAGTTCCCCACGGCGGACGGCCAGCACACCCTCGGGCAGGGCGGCCGGCCGGCAGCTGACAAGCCCCGCTTTGCCGGCGACCGCCTGATAGAAAGCGTCGTAGAAAGCCGGCTCGAAACGGCTGGCCAGGTAGTAGGCCCGGCCCCCGCCATAGCGGTGACGGGCTACCGCCGGCGCGCCGGCAAAGTAGTCCTCGCCGTAGAGGACGAGAGGCTCGGCGGGGTCGGCCTCGTCGAGGGCAGCCACCTCGCAGAGGGTGGAGGCGTGGGTGACTTCCTGCAGGCGGTCGGAGGCCAGGACGCAGCGGCGGGTCTCGCCGTCGTACATCCCGTCGATCTCGGCGCGGCGCAGGCCCAGCAGCTTGGTCAGGCCGTAGGGGGTATCGCCCAGGCGGCAGAGGTCGCTCTCGTCCACCACGCCGCTCCAATAGGTGACCACCACCGTGCCGCCTTTTTGGGCAAAGTCGCAGACGGCGCGGGCAAAGCTCTCCCGCAGCAGATAGGCCATCGGCAGGACCACCAGCCCGTAGCCTTCGATGCTGCACGTCTGATCGACAAAATCCACCGCGATGCCCGCTCGGGAAAGGGCGTTGTAGTGGAGGGCCAGCTCCTTCCAATAGCCCATGCCGGCGTTGCGGGGACCCGACGACCCCTCGATGGCCCACATGTTGTCCCAGTCGTGGAGGATGGCGGCCTGCCGGGGCCGGGCGGTTCCGGCGGCTGCGGCCAGTTCTTCCAGCGCCGCGCCGATGCCGGCCGCCTCCCGGAAGCTGCGGCTGTCGCTGCGGCCATCATGACCGATCACCGCGCCGTGGAATTTTTCCTCTGCGCCGCGGCTGGCCCGCCACTGGAAATAACAGACGCTGTCCGCCCCGTGCGCCACCGTCTGCAAAGCCGCCAGCATCGAGATGCCCGGCTTTTTCTGTTTGCTAATGGGCTGCCAGTTGGCGCAGGTAGGGGTAGACTCCATCAAAAGGAAGGGTTTGCCCTTGAGGGAGTAGAACAGATCGTGCATCATGGCGGTGTCAAGGGCGGTCTGCTCCACCGTCTCGGTGGATTTGTGCCAGGTGGGGTAGCAGTCCCAGCTGACGACGTCCACTTCCTTCGCCATCTGGAAATAATCGATGTCGTGGAAGCGATACATCATGTTGGTGGTGAACCTGGCGTTGGGCGTAAGCTGGCGCACACAGTCCTGCTCGAACTTGAAAAAGTCGATGTGCCGGCTGCTGACGAAACGCTTCCAGTCGAGAGTAAGACCCTGGACGGCATTCTCGCCCTGGGGGGCGGGGCTTTCGATCTGGTCCCAGTCGGTGTAGTCGTGGCTCCAGAAGCGGGCGTTCCAGGCTTTATTCAGGGCGTCCAAGGTGCCGTAACGGCGCTGCAGCCAGCGGCGGAACTCAGCCTGACAGAGCGGGCAATGGCATTCGCCCCCCATCTCGTTGGAGATGTGCCAGAGGATGACGGCGGAGTCGTGCCCGAAGCGCTCGGCCAGTTTCTGGTCGATGGCGCGCACCTTCTCTCTGTAGACGGGAGAGGTATAGCAGTAGTTCTGCCGGCGGTTGTACAGCTCCCGCACGCGGTCGGCACGCACCCGGCGCACCTCGGGGTACTTGTAGGCCATCCAGGCTGGCCGGGCCGCGCTGGGGGTGGCCAGGATGGTCGAGATACCACGCTGGTACAGATTATGGATGATGTCGGCCAGCCAGTCGAGGTGATAGACCCCCTCTTCCGGCTCGAGCAGCGACCAGGAGAACATCCCCAGCGACACCACGTTCACGTGGGCCTTTTGCATCAGGTCAAGGTCCTCTGCCAGGATGTCGGGGCGGTCCAGCCATTGTTCAGGGTTATAGTCTCCGCCATAAAGGAGCTTTGTTGTCTGCATCGTTGTTGCCTCCGCGTTGCTCTGTATTAGATTGGTTGCGCATTTTGCGCCATTTGCGCAACTTATTTGCCCCAGTATAACAGCTCTGCGCCGGGAAAGCAAGATTGCAGAGTGCCGAACTTTGCATGGTAGTTTTGTGTACTTTTGCAGTGGTGCTCAAAAAGAACACCACCAAGCGGCGCTCAAAAGCCTTGCAATATTGCGTGAAACATGTTATATCTTATACGAAAATGTGCTGCGTCATCGACATACAGAGAATGAAAGGAGGCCCCGCCATGACCGCCGTTATCTACGCCCGCTATTCCAGTGACAACCAGCGCGAGGAATCCATCGAAGGCCAGATTCGCGAGTGCACCGCATATGCTGAGAAGAACGGTATCACGGTGGTCAAGCACTACATCGACCGGGCCATCTCGGCCAAAACGGACAATCGGCCCCAGTTTCAGCAGATGATTAAGGACAGCGAGCGAAAGCTGTTTGATATGGTTCTGGTTTGGAAACTGGATCGCTTTGCCCGGAACCGCTATGACAGCGCTCGTTATAAGACCCAGCTGAAAAAGAACGGGGTCAAGCTGATGTCGGCGACTGAAATCATCTCAGACGGACCAGAGGGCATCATTCTGGAATCCGTACTGGAAGGCTATGCTGAATACTATTCAGCAGACCTCTCGGAGAAAGTCATTCGCGGCATGACAGAAAATGCGCTAAAGGGCAAGTTTACCGGTGGGGCTGTTCCGGTTGGTTATCGGATTGATGAGAACCAGCGTTTTCAAACCGATCCTTTCACAGCCCCGCTCATTGCCGAAGCTTTCAGGATGTATAACGAAGGCGCTACCATGACCGAAGTACGGGACTGGCTGAATGAACACCAGGTTAAAAATCCTCGCGGCGGTCCCATGAGCTATAATACAGTCCAGCATATGCTGAAGAATCGCCGCTATATAGGTGAACTGAAATACCGGGATATCTTGATTCCAGATGCCATTCCACCGATTGTGTCACCGGAACTATTCGAGGATGTACAAATCAAGATGGCCAAAAATAAAAAGGCCCCTGCCCGGCGCAAGGCAGAGGATGACTATCTTCTGACTACCAAACTGTTCTGCGGTTACTGCGGTTCCTTGATGTTCGGGGAGAGCGGTACCAGCCGTTCCGGGGACGTGCACCGGTACTATAAATGCGCGACGGTTAAAAAGAGAAAGTCCTGCCAAAAGAAAACCGTCCGCAAGCAGTGGCTGGAAGATTTGGTGATTGCAAAAACCAAAGCTCTTATTATGGACGATACCGTGATTGATTCCATTGTTTCCAGTGTAATGGAGCTGCAAAACAAAGAAAATACCAACCTGCCACTTTATGAGAAGCAGCTTCGGGACACAGAAGCTGGCATCCAGAATATGCTCAACGCCATCCAGGCCGGCATCCTGACCAGCTCCACCAAAGAGCGTTTGGAAGCCCTCGAAGCCCAGAAGAAAGACCTGGAAGCCAAGATCGCCGAAGAGCGGCTGGCAAAGCCCAAGCTCAGCGAGGACTTTGTACGGTTCTGGCTGACCCGGTTCCGCAAGCTGGACTTTTCTCAAAAGGAGCAGCGTCAGGCGCTGATTGACACTTTTATCAACGCCATCTACCTGTACGATGACAAAATGCTCATTACCTTCAACTACAAGGAAGGGACGGAGACCGTTTCCTTTGCCCAAGCTACAGAGGCTGTGACAAGGGAAATTGGTTCGGATTTGGATTGCTTAACTGCACCAGGAAATCCGAACTTTTTCTGAAAAGAGAAAGTTCGGATTTTTTGCGTTTTTCGGCCAGCGGACCCTTTTGTGTCCTCTCCCTGGAAGTCGATCTGAAGTCGCTCCCGGTGCAGACGCTTGAGAAGTTTTGCGCTCTGTGTTATATTATATCTAATGGATATTGTCGCTGGTATGCGGGGATTGCATGCAGATGCGCACTTTATTTGACGGAGCGGAGACTGGCGGTTCAGGGAGATGCAACAATGAGCTACAAAGATGAATGGCTTGTAATCGAGGCTAACGATGACATCGATGAGATGGAGCACCGTGAACCCAGCGAGGAATTTTTGTTCTACCGTGCCGTGGCCAACGGCGATGTGGATGCTGTCCGAAAAAATTGCGAACAGGGCCGCTTTATGGATACGGTTGGAGTCGGCGTTTTGTCCAAAGACCCCATTACCAACTTGAAATACCACTTTGTGGTCACCGCGGCCATGGTGACGCGGATGTGCCGTCAGCACGGCATGGAGCTGGAGCAGGCGTTCCGGCTGAGTGATTTTTATGTCCAGAAGCTGGATGACATCCACACCGCCGAAGCCGTCAAACGCCTGCACGACGAAATGGTGATGGACTACACCGAAAAGATGCGCCGCTACCACCACAACAACACCAATTCCAAGCACATCAACGCCTGCAAGGAATACATCTACGCCCACATCAAAGAGCGGATCACCATCAAAGATCTGGCGGACGCTTTGGGAGTTTCGGCCAGTTACTTATCCCGTCTGTTCAAGAAAGAGACGGGCGTCTCGGTCAGCGCCTACATCCGCAACCGCAAAATTGATATGGCCAAGAATCTGCTGCGGTTCAGCAACGACTCGATGATTGAGATTGCCAACCGCCTGTCTTTCTCTTCCCAGAGCCATTTCATTCAGCAGTTCCGGGAAGTGGTGGGGATGACCCCCAAGAAATACCGCGACACCTATTATATGGTGGAGTGGAACGCCGAGCCTTCCCGGAGTGGACGCACCGCACCATCCGGCAGCATCCCCAACCTATGAATGCACTGCAACGCCAAAAAACGCCGCAGGGTACAAGCCTCCTGTTCAGAAGGCCGTATCCTGCGGCGTTTGTTTGTCCCGGGTTTACAGGGTCAGGACGATGTCGTTTTCATCCTTCAGCAGGGCCGCCGGGATGTAGTTTTCGGGCAGCGTCTGGCCGTTGAGGGTCAGGCTGCGGCAGCCGGATTCACGATGGTCGGGGTTTTCCACCCGAATGTGAAGGCGATGGCCCCGGAAGTCCTTCTCGATGGAAAAAGCATCCCATTCGCTGGGGACAGCCGGTGCCAGACGCAGGCCATCCAGATCCGGCCGCAGGCCCAAAATGCCCTCCACACAGCCCACCATCACGGTGGAGGCGGTACCGGTGAGCCAATGGACCTGGGAACGGCCAAAGTGTTTGCTGGCAGGCCCTTCGGTGAACTGGCCATAGCAGTAGGGCTCCAGACGGCGGATTTCGGCCCGGTCATTCTGGGCGGCGGGGGCGTTTTCGGTGAAGTAGCCGAAGGCCCGCTGGCCATGGCCGCAGAGCGCCTCGGCCAGAATCAGCCAGCCCTGGGACTGGGAGAAGATGCCGGCGTTTTCCTTGGTGCCGGGGTTGTAAATCACGGCCAGCGCGCCGTCAAAGGCGTGGGCATGGTAGGGCGGGTCCATCAGTACGGCGCCGTAAGCGGTGTTCAGCCGCTGGCTCACCCCTTCCATGATGGTGTCGGCCTGGTGCCGGTCCGCAAGCCCGCTGATGACAGCCCAGCTCTGGGGATTGAGCCAGAAATTGGCCTCGGGTGCGGCGGCTTCGCCGATCCGCTCCCCTGCCTCGGTGAAGCCGCGGATGAATCGGTCGCCGTCCCAGCACAGCTCCTGGATGCGGCCCTGATATTCGGCCAGTTTTTCATCCAGCCAGCGGACATCCTGGTCCGCGCCCTGGTGGGCGGCAAACTGCCGCAGAATCCGCATGGCGTAATAGAACTGGAAGGCCACAAAGGCGGACTCACCGTTGGCGCCCAGCCGCAGGCAGTCATTCCAGTCGGCATACAGGCCGGCGGGCAGGCCGTGGGGGCCCAGATGATTCAGAGAGAATTCCACCGCCCGCTTGAGGTGTTCATAGACGGTCCCCTCGTCCTTGTTGGCAAAGGGGATCACCTCATCCAGGAAGGCAAGGTTGCCGCTTTCCGCCACATATTTGTAGACAGTGGGGAACAGCCACAGGGCATCGTCGGCCCGGTAGGCGGGATGTCCGGTTTCCTTCACATAGGAGGGATCGTCGGGGGTATCCTCATGGCCAGGGTTATGGGTGAACTTGACCAGAGGCAGGCCGCCGCCGTTGTCCACCTGGGCCGACAGCATGAAGCGAATCTTCTCACAGGCCATCTCCGGCTCCAGATGGATGATGCCCTGGATATCCTGCACCGTATCGCGGTAGCCGTAGCCGTTTCGCAGGCCGCAGTAGATGAGAGACGCTGCACGGGACCAGATAAAGGTGATGAAGCAGTTATAGGCGTTCCAGGTGTTGAGCATGGTATTGAAGGCGGGGTCGGGCGTGTTGACCTGGAGATGGCTGAACCGGCCGTACCATTCAGCCTTGAGGGCTTCCACTTCCTGCCGGACCTGGGCGGCGGGGTCGGTGTAGCCGGCCAGAATGGCCGCCGCCTCTGCCGAGGGCTTCATCCCCACCACAAAGAGAACGGTTTTGCTCTCGCCGGGGGCCAGCTTCACCTTGCAGGAGAGGGCGCCGCAGCTGTTCTCGTTGTAGCTCTCTGCATTGCCCAGGTCGCCGGATGCCACACCCTGGGGATTGCCATAGCCGTGATAGGCACCCAAAAAGGCGGTCTTGTCGCCGCAGTAGGAGGACACCGGCGCGCCGGCCAAACCGAAAAACCGCTCGGTAACGGTCTTGTCGTCCACATCTTCCCCCTGGGCCAGGGCATCCAGATTGCCGTGGATCTGCTGGGTGATCCGATTGCCCTCAAACAGGGTCCGGCCGATGAAAAGGGAATACTGGAGGTTGACCTGGTCCTGTTCGTAGTTGCTGTGGTTGGTGAACTCGGCATAGCCGGTCAGCGTCAGGCTGCGGACCCGGTCCGAATCGTTGGTGACGGTGAGGGCCCACACCTCATAGGATTTTCCCTGGGGCACATAGTAGACCGCCTCCGATCCAATGCCGGCATAGCTGGCCTCCATCCGGGTGTAGCCCATGCCGTGGCAGCACTTGCTGTGATAGTCCTTCAGGTCCTTGCCCACCGGCTGCCAGGAAGCAGACCAGAAATCCCCGTTGTCATCGTCCCGCAGATAGATGTACCGGCCCGGCTGGTCAAACTGATTGAACACATACCGGAGAATCCGTCCGTTGGCGCCCGACCGCTCAAAGCTGTAGCCGCCGGCGTTGTTGGAAATGATGGCACCGTAGGCCGGCGAACCCAGGTAGTTGACCCAGGGGGCGGGGGTGTCGGGGCGGTCGATTACATATTCGCGGGCTTTGTCGTCAAAATATCCATATCTCATAGCTGTATTGCTTTCTGCCTTTTGGGCTTTATCAAAAATCATTCCTGCCTGTTTCATCCAAGGGATACACGGAACACCTGCTCCTGTCCCGCCGGGAGGGCCTCGATCACCCTGCGGGGAATTGTCACGCTGTCCGAACTGCCTGCACACAGCTCGGCGCCGCCGCAGAGGACCTTCTGAATCTGGTACTGTCCGTACTCCAGATGTCCCGGATTCTGATAGCAGATGTTCAGCCGGCGGCCTGCAAAGGTCACACGGACGGCGGCGCTGCCGTCGGCGTCAAACTGGGCTGCGGTCAGCCTGGGCTGAAGCAGCAGATCGCCTGCCTCGCCCCGGACGCCGAAGGCCTGGGTTATCATGGTCATCATGTACCAGCTGGCGGCGCCGGTGAGATAGTGGTACATTCCCCGTCCGTCGGCCCGGAAATATTCAGGAATGCCGGGATAGATCCGGCTGGTATCGAAGTCCAGGGCCGTGTCTGCCAGGGTCTTGAGGGCCTTCCAGCCCTCCTGCACAAAACCGCGGCGGTAGAGCGCATTGGCATACATCACCGCCATGTGGGAAAAGACAGCGCCGTTTTCCTTTTCGCCGTAGGCAAAGCCGAACATCCGGCCCAGGTCGAACTTGAGCTCGTGAAAATCGGTGTTCAGCCGGTAGCCGCCGATGTCCTTCCGGTACAGGTAGTGGTCGGCGCTGGCGGTGATCTGCCGGATCTGCTGTTCGGTGGCCACGCCGCCCATCATGGCAAACACCTGGCCGGTCAGCATCATCCGCACTCCGTCGGGGAAAATGCCCTCCACGGCCCGGCCGTGGTTGTCATAATAGCTGTTGTACCAGCCTTCTTCCTCCCCGGCGTCAATCCACTCGTGCTTTTGCAGCCAGCCGGTGAGCCAATCGGCCTTTTGCTCCAGGCTGTCGGCCAGGTCAGACAGGCACACCTCCACCCGTTTGCCGCTGACCTGATGGGCGCAGCTGGCGGCATACTGATGCAGGATTTTCTGCTTGGCCCGGGCATCGTCGAACGTTTCGGTCTGATCGCCGAACAACACCACCAGTTCTTCCAGTACCTGGGTGGTCCGGGCCTCGGTGGTATCCTCCAAAAGCCGAATCATCCCGGCCAGCTCCCGCAGGTTGCCGGCATAGGCACAGGTGAAGGCCACGCTTTCGCCCCGCTCTGCCGCCATATCCAGCGCATCGTTCCAGTCTGCGCCCCGGAGGCGGCAGATGTTGTGTTCGCCCACCTCATAAAAGGCTGCCAGCTGCTCCACCAGCAGATGTTCCAGGATGGTGCCGGTATAGACTTCGCCGTCCTTTGTCCGCTGCCAGCATCCCTGTTCCGGCTGGTATTGACCGTCGATCTGGGTTCCCCGCACAGCCTGGGCATCCTTGAAATACGGGACCTGCCGGTTGAGAATCTCCACGTCGCCGGTCTGGTCGATGTAAAGCTTGGTGGTCATCTGGGGCCAGAGGGCATGGTCCATCCAGACCCGGGCGATGCCGTTGCGGTCGGCGATGAAGTTGCCGTCGCCGGCCCCGATGATGGTGGCGTTGGTGCCGTCCATCCGCACGCCGCCGAAGTTCTTTTCAATCATCCGGCCCACGTCGCCGGGGTCCATCAGCAGCAGGGACAGGCAGTCCTGCCACAGATCCCGCCAGCCCCGGCCGCCCCGGCCATAGTCGTGGTGGGGCAGGAAGGAACAGCCGAAGAGCCGCCGCAGGAAAGGCTGGAAACAGACCCATTTCATCAGATGGTCAAAGTCCGGGTCCCCGGTATGGAAGGAGACATTGACTTTTTCGTTCCAGTGGCTGCGGGTATCGGCCAGTTCAGCCTGGACCTGCTCCCAAGTGTGGTATTTGCTCCAAACGGCCTGGACAGCTTCTTCGCTGTCCTCCACCCCCAGCATCAGAACATAGTGGGCTTCCTGCCCGGGGTCCAGGGTCACCGCCGGGAACCGGAAGGCCCCCATGGCCTCCCGGCCTTCTGCCCTGCTGCCCGCCCCGACACCGGGGTACTGCTCATAGACGGCGCGGGGATGGAGATAGGTGCCGCCCTCTCCCAGAAATGCCTCCACGGTGGGGTAGAAAGCCTCCGGTTTCTGACCGTCAGGCCCAAAGCCGGATACATAGTACACTTTATGGTTGGGCCGGTGCCCCCGCTCATCAAAGGACATGGTCGGCCGGACCATAACCCCGTTTTCGGTGGTCCAGATCCTGTGCAGCATGGAAGTCACATTGCGGTGGTCCCGGATGTTGTCGGCGCTGCGGCCATACAGCGGAATGGCGGCCACCGGCGTCAGCTGGTGCGGCTGGTCGTCCTGATTCTGCACCGTCACACAGAGAATCTCCACATTGTCCTGCCGGGGGCAGAACGCCGTGATCCCGGTGCGCAGGCCCATCCCTGCCGAGGTGCGCCGAAGGGTCTGCCACATCAGCCCCGCCGTGATGGAGCTGTCGTCCTGGGCGGAAGTAAACCGGGCCGCTTCCTGTTCGGCCGAAGCGCCTGCCGCCGAAAAAACCTGCCCGTCCTCATCCACCAGCCAGAAATTCCGCACAGCGCGGTTATTGTGCAGATTTTCAGCGCTGACCGGCTCCAGCAGGAATGTCTCCTGATCGATTTTGGCGTCGCCGCCCAGGTTGGGGGTAATGGAACTTTTCAGCCCTGTCTCTGCGGCCAGCGGAAAGTACAGATAACTGATATTTTCCGGCTTGTGAATGGCAAAGCTGCCGTACTCGTCCACGAAATCCAGATGGTTCATGATGCCTCCCCTTTCTATGGTAAGATGTCGACTCCTATTATATTATATGGAAACTGCTCCTCAACCAAAATCAAAACCATGCGCAAAAGTGTCAGAATCATGACCGTTATTTGCGATCTATCCAAAACCTTGTCAAGGATTTGATATTTTTTATGGAATCATTATATATTCCGCCGGACTTTTTCCGCTATAATAAGGGCACAAAGGGCGCCGGGCATCAAGGCCCGGGCCGTGAGATCACAGAGGAGGTACGTACTATGAATCAAAACAAATCCCGTGCCATCAGCCGCCGCTCTTTCCTGAAGGGCGCAGGCATCGCAGGCGCTGCCAGCGTTCTGGCTGCATGCGGCAGCAACTCCACCGCCGCATCGGGCAGCAGCGCAGAGGCTTCGGCTGAGGGCAAGGTCATCAACATCTACAGCTGGAACGACGAATTCCGCACCCGTCTGGAAGCTGTTTATTCTGAGGTCGCCAGTACCTCGTCCGATGGTACCGTCACCACCCTGAAGGACGGCACCGAGATTCACTGGATCATCAACCCCAACCAGGATGGTGTCTACCAGCAGAAGCTGGACGAGGCCCTGCTGAACCAGGCTTCCGGCTCCACCGACGACAAGGTGGACATCTTCCTGTCCGAGACCGACTACGTCTACAAGTACACCGACGCCGACGCCGATGTGGCCATGCCCCTGACCGATCTGGGCATCGATCCCGACACCGACCTGGCCGACCAGTATGCCTTCACCAAGACCACCGCTTCGGATCAGAACGGCGTCCAGCGCGGTTCCACCTGGCAGTGCTGCCCGGGCCTGCTGGTCTACCGCCGGGACATTGCCAAGGATGTATTCGGCACCGACGACCCCGCCGCCGTGGGCGAAAAGGTCAAGGACTGGGACACCCTCAAGGCCACCGCTGAGGAACTGAAGGCCAAAGGCTACTTCACCTTCTCCTCTTACGCCGACACCTTCCGGCTGTACGGCAACAGCATCAGCCAGTCCTGGGTGGCTCCCGGCGAGACGGTCTGCAAGGTGGACCAGCAGATCATGAACTGGATCAGCGACTCCAAGGAGTGGCTGGACGCCGGCTATCTGGACAAGACCGTCAAGGGCCAGTTCAATGACGACTGGAACAAGGCCATGGGCTCCGCCTCCAAGGTCTTTGCCTTCCTGCTGCCGGCCTGGGGCATCGACTTCACCCTGGCCCCCAACTGGGACGGCCCTGAAGGCTCCTGGGCTGTCACCAATCCTCCCCAGGAATACAACTGGGGCGGCTCCTACATCCACGCCTGCACCGGCACCGACAACCTGGAGCACGTCCGGGACATCATCCTGGCCCTCACCGCCAACAAGGACAACCTGCTGAAGATTTCCAAGGACTATCTGGACTTCACCAACACCATGAGCGGGATGCGGGATGCAGCCACCGACGACAGCTTTGCATCCAGCTTCCTGGGCGGCCAGAACGCCTACGAGTACTTTGCTCCGGTGGCCGAAAACATCAAGATCGCCCCGCTGTCCTCCTACGACCAGGGCTGTGTCGAGCTGATTCAGAACGCATTCAGCGACTACTTCCAGGGCAACGTTGATTTCGACCGCGCCAAGGAAAACTTCGAGACTGCTATCATGGAGCGCTACCCTGATATCACCGCAGTCGAGTGGGCAGAGTAAGAGCTGCCTCTCTTTTGGAAGGCCGGCCGCCGTGGACGCCGCGGCGGCGGTCTTTTATGAGAAAGGATCGGTGACCTATGAAACAACCAAAACGCAAACACCTGAGCTATGCCAAATGGGGATATATTTTTATCATCCCGTTCTTTCTGAGCTTCTTCATCTTTTCCCTGATTCCTCTGGTGGACACCATCCGCTACAGCTTCTATGAGTACTACCGTTCCGGCATCAAGGAGATCGGCCCCACCTTCATTGGCCTGGAGAACTACAAGAGCCTTCTGGAATCGGACCTGCTCAAGTATGCGGGGAATACCCTCCTGCTGTGGCTGATCGGTTTTATCCCCCAGATCGTCATCGCCCTGCTGCTGGCCAACTGGTTCACCGATATACGGCTGAAAATCCGGGGCAAGCAGTTCTTCAAGGTGGTCATCTACCTGCCCAACCTGATTATGGCGTCGGCCTTCGCCATGCTGTTCTTCGCTCTGTTCTCCAACAGCGGCCCCATCAACTCCATCCTGATGAGTCTGGGCATCACCAGCGAGCCGATTGACTTTATGGGCACCGCTTTCGGCACCCGCTCCCTGATCGGCCTGATGAACTTCCTGATGTGGTTCGGCAACACCACCATCATGCTGATGGCGGCCATCATGGGCATCAGCCCCGAAATCTTTGAGGCCGCCGAGCTGGACGGCTGCGGCAGCGTCAAGCGGTTCTTCTCCATCACCCTGCCCCTGATCCGTCCCATCCTGGCCTACACCCTGATTACATCCATCATCGGCGGCCTGCAGATGTTCGACGTGCCCCAGATCCTCACCAACGGACAGGGTTCTCCCGACCGCACCTCCATGACCCTCATCATGTTCCTGAACAACCACCTCAAGAGCCGCAACTACGGCATGGCCGGTGCACTGTCGGTATTCCTGTTCATTGTCAGCGGCATCCTGTGCTTCTTCGTCTACCGGATGACCAACGGCAGTGATGATACCGCTGTCAAACCTGCCAAACAGAAAGGGGGCGCCAAGGTATGAGACATCACAGAACCAAAACCGGTGAGACCGTCCTCGCCTATATTGTTCTGGCCATCCTGTCCTTCTTGTGCCTGTTCTTCTTCTATATCCTGATCGTCAACTCCACCCGTTCCCACGCAGACCTTCAAAAGGGCTTCTCCTGGCTGCCGGGCAACTACTTCCTGGAGAATCTGAAAAACGTCGCCAACGACGGCAGCTTCCCCATGTTCAAAGGCATCCTCAACAGCCTGATTGTCTCTTCCAGCTCCGCCGCCCTCTGCACCTACTTCTCGGCGCTGACGGCCTACGGCCTGTATGCCTACAATTTCAAGCTGAAAAAGTTTGCCTTTACCTTCATCATGGCCATCCTGGTCATGCCCACCCAGGTCACCGCCATGGGCTTCCTGCGGTTGGTGACCAATATGGGTCTGTATGATACCCTGTGGCCCCTGATTATTCCTTCCATCGCATCGCCGGCAGTCTTCTACTTCATGTACAGTTACCTGAAGTCCTCTCTGCCTCTGTCTCTGGTGGAGGCCGCACGGATCGATGGCTCGGGCGAGTTCCATACCTTCAACCGGATCGTCCTTCCCATCATGAAACCCGCCATTGCGGTGCAGGCCATCTTCTCCTTTGTGGGTTCTTGGAACAACTACTTCGTTCCCGCCCTGATTATCCAGTCCAAGGACAAGATGACCGTTCCCATCCTGATCGCTACCCTCCGCGGCGCAGACTACATGAACTTTGATATGGGCAAGATCTACATGATGATTATGGTCGCCATCGTCCCCATCATCCTGGTCTATCTGCTGCTTTCCAAGTACATCATTGCCGGTATTACCCTGGGCGGCGTCAAGGAATAAAATCACTTCATCTGTTTCTCCTTCTTCATCTTCATCTTCTTTACACAGCGTCGGAAAAGCCGCCATAGCAGAGGACTATGGCGGCTTTTCCCTCTCCATCTCATCTTCAGGAGGTTGTTATGACACATCTATCCAACCACAGCGGCACCCTTCAGGCGCTGCCCTCTGCCCGTGAGCGTTCGCATGCCGCCCTGGCCCGCCGGGCCGCTGCATCGGGCATCGTCCTGCTGAAAAACACCGGCGTCCTGCCCCTTGAACCGGCTGTCTCGGTGGCGCTGTTCGGCACAGGCGCCAGCCGGACCGTCAAGGGCGGCATCGGCTCGGGCGATGTCAATAACCGCGCCAACGTCTCTGTCTTTGATGGCCTGCAGTCGGCGGGCCTCACCATCACCAACGAAGGCTGGATCACCGACTACGAGGCCCGCTACCGTGCTGCCCGCCGGGCCTGGAAATCCCAGGTGCTGGAGGCCGCCCGGCAGGTGGAAAATCCCTTCGACGCCTACGCCTCCCACCCCTTTGTTCTGCCCCAGGGCCGGCCCATCCTTCCCCAGGATGTGGAGGGCGCCGCCGTGGTAATCTACATCCTCAGCCGCATTTCAGGCGAGGGCAAGGACCGCCGGCTGGAAAAGGGAGATTACTACCTCAGCGATCAGGAATGGGAGGAACTGCGCACCCTGGACCGCCTGGGCCTTCCCATTGTCCTGCTGCTCAATGCCGGCGGCCCCATCGAATTGACCCGCCTGCTGGATGTGGCCACCCATATCGAAGCAGTTTTGCAGATTTCCCAGCCCGGTCAGCAGGGCGGCGAAGCGGTGGCCGACATCCTGCTGGGAAAGGTCAATCCCGAAGGCAAGCTGACCACCACATGGGCCAAGCGCTACAGCGATTATCCGGGCGCCGACCATTTCGGCGCCCTCAGCGGCGATCTGAGCAAATCCGTCTATCGGGAAGGGATTTATGTGGGTTACCGGTATTTTGACCGCTTCGGAATTCAGCCGCTGTTTCCCTTCGGATTCGGCCTGTCCTACACCAGTTTTGCGATTCAGATGGCCGGGCTCCGGGTACTGCCCCGGGCCGTCGAAGTAGATATCAGCGTGAAAAACACCGGCATCTGTTTCTCGGGCCGGGAGGTGGCGCAGATCTACATTTCCTGCCCCCAGAACGGCGGGGCCCGGGAACTGCGCAGGCTGGCCGGCTTTGCCAAAACCCTGCTGCTGGCCCCCGAGCAAAGCCAGACCCTGACCATCCCGGTCCCCCAGAAAGCATTTGCTTCCTTCTCCGCTGAAACGAACGGCTGGACGGTGGAGCAGGGCCTGTACGGCGTCTGGATTGGGAACAGCAGTGCTTCGCTGACCCTCTGCGCCCTGATCCGGGTGGCACAGGATACGGTGATTGAGCAGACCCATCCCATCTGTCCCCTGCAGGTTCCCTTTGAGGAGCTGGGCGCCCCCGATGCCGTCCCAAATGCGGCTCCTGCCGACGGGCTGCCGGTCTATGACTTTCTGCCCCAGCCCGAACCCCAGCGGGCCTGTACCAGGCAGCCCCAGGCAGAAGGCCCTGTGGAGGAATTGATTCCGCTGCTCTACGGCAACATCACCAAGGGCACCAGTACCCTCGGTTCGGCGGGCGTCCGGGTTCCCGGCTCGGCGGGCGAGACTTCCGAGGCTCTGGAGGATACCAGGGGCATCCCCTCCCTTATCATGGCCGACGGACCCGCGGGCCTGCGGCTCCGTCAGAGCTATCAGACCGACCGGGCCACCGGGCGGGTCTACGGCGTTGGCGTTCTGGGCTCGCTGGAAAACGGATTTTTGGAGACACCCGTCCAGCATGAAAACGCCGATACCTGGTATCAGTTCTGTACCGCCTTCCCGGTGGGCACCGCCCTGGCCCAGAGCTGGGACATCGGCCTGATGGAGGAATTCGGTCAGGCCATCGCCTGCGAAATGCAGGAGCTGGGGGTGGATTTGTGGCTGGCGCCCGGCATGAACATCCAGCGCAATCCCCTCTGCGGGCGCAACTTTGAATATTATTCGGAAGACCCGCTTCTCTCGGGCCTGCTGGCGGCCGCCGTCACCCGGGGCGTCCAGAAAGACGGCCGGTGCGGTGTCACCATCAAGCATTTCGCCTGCAACAACCAGGAGGACAACCGGATGGGCGTGGATGTCCAGATCTCGGAGCGGGCGCTCCGGGAGATCTATCTCCTCGGCTTTGAAATCGCCGTCAAGGAGGCAGCGCCCGCCGCCATCATGACCTCTTATAACCGGATCAACGGCGTCTACTCCGCCAACAACCGGGATCTGTGCACCGTGGTGGCACGGCAGGAATGGGGCTTTGCAGGCCTCATCATGTCGGACTGGAACACCACCGTGCCTGCCGACGGCAGCACGCCCTGGAAATGCGCCTGGGCCGGCAACGATGTCATCATGCCGGGCAACCCCCATGACGACGCCGACATCCGCGCCGCCTGGACCCGGGGCGACCTTTCCGAAGAGGCAATTCGCACCTGTGCCGGCCGGCTGATTGCTCTGGCCAGCTACCTGCGGGGATAAACCGCCGGTATAAACCATGCCCCCGACTGTTTCAGACAGCCGGGGGCAATTTGCAAGCGTTAGATTTCTTTCTGATAGACTTTGACCCAGTCCACCCAAAGGGCGGCCCGGTCCATATCGGTGGTCTCGTCGGGGCTGCCGGGCCAGTCGCCGCCCACCGCCAGATTCAGGATGATGTAGAAGGGCTGGTCAAAGGGGGCCGGATAGGGGACCTGGCCCCGGCCCTCGGTGACCGAATACCACTGGCTTTCGGTGAAGAACAACGCCCCGTCCAGATACCAGTTGATCCGGCCCGGCTCCCACTGCACCGCGAAGTTGTGGTACTCGGCCGAAAAGCTGCCCTCCGGCAGGGCAAAGCTGCCCTGGCTCTGCCGGTGGGGATTGCCGTAATGGATGGTTCCATAGGTCTTTGCGGTATCATGGCCCAGCACCTCCATGATATCAATCTCGCCGCACCGGGGCCACTGGCCGTACCGCTCCTCCTCGGTGGGCATCATCCAGAACGCCGGCAGGAATCCCCGGCCTTCCGGCACCTTGATTCGGGCTTCAAAAATGCCATACTGAAAGTCGTGTTTGTGCTGGGTATTGACCCGGCCCGAGAAATAAGATACCGTCCCATCCTGGTTTTTCTTTTCCACCGGCTTGAGCACGAGATTGCCATCTTTCACATAAATGGTCTCGGGAGCGTCTATGTAGGCTTGCAGCTCATGATTCACCCAGCCGGGCTGGTGCAGCTCCACATTCCAGTCTGCCCGGTTCAGCTCGGGGGCGTCGAAGTCATCCTCCCATTGCAGGGTGTAGCCTTGATAGGACAGGCGTGCTTCTGCTGCCGGCGCTGTGGTTTTGATTTCCATCGAATCGTTCCTCCTTGTTTGAGATGTTTTTTGTTCGGGAGATACCGGCCCAAAAGGGCCCCAGCCGTTGGCCAACAGCTGGGGTCCCTTGAAATGGATCGGTTGCTTTTTGACTCAGACGGTGGGAGCGTCCACCTTGTCCAGTCGGATTTCGTCGATGCAGATGCGGTGCTGCTGGCTGATCTGCTCACCGCCTACCGCGCCCATCGAAATGCTGAGGACCGCTTTCAGATCGGTGGGGTACGACATCTGGAACACGACCTCATAAGTCTGATAGTCCTGACCCAGCTGGACCATCGTTTCGCCGGAATACGGGGTCCAGTCATTGTCCACTGTGCCATCCCGCTGAATCGCGAACATCAGCTGGCGGTTCAAAGAAGATTTTGCCTTGAAGGACAGTTTATACCACTGCCCTTCCTCCAGCTCGATGTTGTTCTGCTTGAGCTGGATTTTCCAGGCCTCATCGCCGGTGTTCTGGATGGTGATGTCGGCAGCATAGTCCTCGTTGAGGCTGTCCACCACATAACTGACATCGGATGTGGTATAGGCATACAGTTCATATCCTGCAAAGCCTGCATTGAAACTGCCGTTCTTGATGAGGCTGTCCTCTTCCATCCGCACGTTGTCGATGTAGTATACGCCCGGTTCGCTGATGACAAAGGCAATGTCCCGGCAAATCGGTTCCTTTTCCAACGACAGCTTGTAGTCATAGGCTGTATCGGCGCCGTTCAGCTCAGCCTCAAAGCGGCGGCCCGCAGCCCAAACTGCAATGTGTGTGCCAGCGGGGCCTTCTGCATCCAGGCTCAACGCATAATCGCCGGCAGTCAGGGCCAGATCTTTCTGGTAAACCACAACCGGGTTCAAAGGAGATGTCCACTTGCCGGCCGTAATTTCCAGACGGCGGACATTGTTGTCGTTGGTCACGCGGATCTGGGAATCGCCCAGCTTCCAGGTGTTCCAGTAGCCGAGACGGCCTTCACCTTCCTGGAAGCCGCCGTTGTACACATAGTTGCCGTCGGCCAGAACCGTCTTTTCTTCCTTGCTCAGATCCATCTGCCCGGTCTTTTTCACCGAGACATTGCGAATCGAGACCGAAGCATCCGAGCCAGCCGCACCGAGATTGAATTCCAGACGGCCATTGGCGTCATCGTCTGCCGTCATGGTAAACGTATAGGTATAGGTCTGGGTTTCAGGGGTCAGCTGGACCACCGTGTCCTCCAGATACCGCTGATAAGACCGGTCCGGGGCGGAGACATCCACCTTCATGGTGCGCGGCGCGGCGGCGGAAGCGTCAAAGCTGACCTGATAGACGCCGCCCTCTTTCAGGGGAAGATTGGGCTGGACCAGCTGGACGCTGTAATCCACGGTGCCCGGGTTGGCAGTGGTGATGCAAAGTGCATTGCCGTCAATCGCAGCTTCCGCTTCGCCGCCCAGGGTGGTGAGGAAAATCCAGCCTTCATCATCCGACAGGCTCTCCTGTACCGCAAAATCCCCGTTGACAATGTAGTTGCCTTCCGCGTCCGGGTCCCGCAAAACCACCGTCTTTTCCGGTTTTGCCACGTCCTCATCATAGCTGTCCTTCTGGTAGACTTTGACATAGTCCACATAGAGGGCAGAATTGGCGATGTCGGTTGTTTCGTCGGGATTGCCCGGCCAGTTGCCGCCCACCGCCAGATTCAGGATCAGGTAGAAGGGCTGGTCAAACGGCGCGGGATAGGTGACCTCGCCCTGGCCTTCGGTGGCCGTGTACCAGTCGTTTTCGGTGTGAATCAGCTGACCGTCCACATACCAGCTGATCTGGCCCGGCAGCCACTCCACCGCAAAGGTGTGGTAGGAATCCGAAAAGCTTCCCGACGCCAGCTGACAGCTCCCCTGGCTCTCGCTGTGGGGATTGCCGTAATGGATGGTGCCATAGGATTTGTCGGTGTCGTTGCCCAGCACTTCCATGATGTCAATCTCACCGCACCGGGGCCACTGGCCGTACAGGTTTTCGTTGGTGGGCATCATCCAGAAGGCCGGCAAAAAACCCTGGCCCTCGGGCACCTTGACCCGCGCCTCAAAAATGCCATATTTGAAGTCGTGCTTGTTCTGTGTATTCACCCGGCCCGACGTATAGGACACCGTCCCGTCGGCGTTCTTTTGTTCCACCGGTTTCAGGACCAGGCTGCCGTCCTTCACATAGATATTTTCGGGCGAATCCACATAAGCCTGCAGCTCGTTGTTCACCCAGCCCGGCTCATGCAGCTCGACATTCCAGTCGTCCCGGTTCAGCTCTGAACCATTGAAGTCATCCTCCCACCGCAGGGTATAGCCATCATAGGACAGTGTACTCCCCGGGGCAGGCGCCTGGGCAGAATTTTGCTGGATTTCCGCCTGGGCGGTTTCCCGCGCTGCGTCTGGTCCGGCCATCCCGCAGAATCCCATCATCAGGGAAACCGCCGTCAGCGCTGCCGCCAGCCTTTTTGATTTCATCACTGTGTGATTCCTCCTTTTTGAACTTTTTCGCCTGAACAGTTTCAACGATGCCGTTAAATTCTGTTCATTTTTGTGTTTTTATTGTATCTGAACGGCCAGATGTTTTTATACCAGATATCTGCTAAATCTATCTGATTTTTGTCTGAAGTCAGTCCATCGTCTCCCCGCCGGACGGGGACGGCTCAACCGCACCGGGGCGGTGCGCTTGATTTGGGCCGGCCGGTCCGTTAGAATAAAAGACAACCACATCAACCAAAAGCGCCGCCCGGGTCCGGGCGGCGGGAAAGGCGGCGGCGCATGGCCAGAAAAAGCAGCAACACCAAAGGAAAAATCATTGAGGCGGCCTGGGATCTGTTTTACCGTCAGGGATACGATGACACCACCGTGGAGGAGATCATCGCGGCGTCCGGCACTTCCCGGGGGTCTTTTTACCACTATTTTGAGGGCAAGGACGCCCTGTTGTCCTCCCTGTCCTATCTGTTTGACCGGAAATACGAGGAGCTCTCCTCCACCCTCGACCCGGACATGGACCGGTTTGACCAGCTGATGTATCTCAACCGGGAACTGTTCGCCATGATCGAAAACTCCATCTCCCTGGACCTGTTGGCCCGGCTCTATTCCTCCCAGCTGGTCACCCGGGGCGACAAGCATCTGCTGGACCACAACCGCATCTATTACAAACTGCTGCGGAGCATTGTACTGGAAGGCCAGCAGCGGGGCGAACTGCGGGACGATGTGACGGTCAGCGAGATGGTCCGGGTCTATGCGCTGTGCGAGCGGGCCCTGATTTATGATTGGTGTCTGTCCGAGGGAGATTACTCCTTGCAGCAGTACGGACGGACCATGATGCCCCTGTTTTTCGGCAGTTTCCGGGCCAAGACAAAATAATTCGGTAAAATGTACAAATCTTAAAAATAAAATTCGTACGGTTATTTCAATCGTATTTTCATCAAAAATCGAAAATTTCATCTATTTTATATGGAATAGATTCTATACACCGTTCTGCATTTTCTTCTCCTTTTTCCCGTGCTATAATGGAACATATTGTTCCGCCGGGTACGCAAAACCCAAGGAGGGCTCTGTCGGCGGGCGTGGGAAAGAAAGGGGTTTCAACACTATGGCACAGGCATTGATCCTGCTGGCCATCGTCCTCTACCTGGGCGGAATGCTCTGGGTGGGCGTGGTCTATTCCAAGAAAAACAATTCGGTCGACGACTTTTACCTGGGCGGGCGGAAGCTGGGGCCCCTGGTCACCGCCATGAGCGCCGAGGCCAGTGATATGTCCTCCTGGCTGCTGATGGGCCTGCCCGGCGTGGCCTACCTCACCGGCCTGGCAGAAGCCAGCTGGACCGCCATCGGTCTGGCCATCGGTACTTACCTGAACTGGCTGATTGTGGCCCGGCGAATCCGCCGCTACTCCTACAAGCTGGGAGCTATCACAGTGCCCCAGTTCTTCTCCAAGCGCTGGGGCGATCAGAGCTATCTGCTCTCTGCGCTGGCCGCCCTGGTCATCATCATCTTCTTCATCCCCTACACCGCCTCGGGTTTTGCGGCCTGCGGCAAGCTGTTCTCCACCCTGTTCGGGGTGAACTATCTGGCCGCCATGCTGGTTTCGGCCGGCGTCATTGTGGCCTATACCGTTTTGGGCGGCTTCCTGGCCGCCTCCTTCACCGACCTGATTCAGTCCATCATCATGACCATCGCTCTGGTGGTGGTGCTGGGCTTCGGCGTCACCCAGGCCGGCGGCATGTCCGCTGTGATGGAGAACGCCCAGTCGATGGCCGGTTATCTGTCTCTGGCCCGCATCTACGACCCTGCCACCGGCGGCTCCAATCCTTATACCCTGCTGACCATCTGTTCTCTGCTGGCCTGGGGCCTGGGCTATTTCGGCATGCCCCACATCCTGCTCCGGTTTATGGCCATTGAGGACGAGCGCAAGCTCACCATCTCCCGCCGGGTGGCTTCCTCCTGGGTGGTCATCTCGATGGGGGTAGCCATTCTGATCGGCGTGGTGGGCAATGGCATGACCCATGCCGGCGTGATGGAATCTCTGGCCGACCCTGAGACCATCGTGGTCAACGTCGCCCAGCTCATCAGTCAGTACGGCGTCATCCCTGCTCTGCTGGCCGGCGTCATCCTGGCGGGCATTCTGGCGGCTACCATGTCCACCGCCGATTCCCAGCTGCTGGCCGCTTCCTCCTCGGTGTCCCAGGACATCGGCTGCGACTTCCTCAAGCTGGACCTGAAGGGCAAGAAGGGTATGATTGTGGCCCGGGGCGTCATGGTACTGATCTCCCTGGTGGCCGCCTTCCTGGCACGGGACCCCAACAGCTCGGTGTTCCGGGTGGTCTCCTTCGCCTGGGCCGGCTTCGGCGCCACCTTCGGCCCCACCATGCTGCTGGCCCTGTTCTGGAAGCGCTCCACCAAGTGGGGCGCCCTGGCAGGCATGCTGGTGGGCGGCGTCATGGTCTTTGTCTGGAAGTTCCTAGTGGCGCCCATGGGCGGTGTCTGGGCCATTTATGAGCTGCTGCCCGCCTTCCTGTGCGCCTGCGCGGCCATTGTGGTGGTGTCTCTGCTGACCCCCGCTCCCGATCAGGAGATTGTGGCACAGTTCGAGTCCTACAACCGGTAAACTGCATTTTATCCTCCCGCAACCGCTGCACCGGGTCCAAACCCGATGCGGCGGTTTTTGTTTGGGGCCGGGCCTTGTCCGGCGGTTCTGTTTAAGATTTCCTAAGAAAAATTTCATGGAAATCACAAGATCTCTCCGCTATACTTAAATTCAGGATTACCCAGAGAGGAAGCGAGAAGATGGCAGAACAAACGATTTTGATTGCAGAGGACGACGCCGAGATCCGGGACGGCGTTCGGATTCTGCTGGCCGGCGAGGGGTACCGCATCCTGGAAGCCGAAAACGGCACCCAGGCTCTCAAGCGGTTTTCTCCCGAGGTGGACCTGGTGATTCTGGATGTGATGATGCCGGGGATGTCGGGCCTGCGGGTCTGCGAGGAACTGCGGAAAATTTCCACGGTGCCCATCCTGTTTCTGACCGCCAAGTCCCAGGAGTCGGACAAACTGCTGGGACTGACGGCGGGCGGGGATGACTATCTGGCCAAGCCCTTTTCCTTTGCCGAGCTGAGCGCCCGGGTCAAGGCCCTGCTGCGCCGGTACTGCGTCTACCAGGGCAAAACCCGGCCGGGGGCCGTTCCTGAGGTCAAGCGGATTTCCTCCCACGGGGTGGAACTGGAGCTGGACTGCAACCGGGTCTGGGTGGACGGCCAGGAAGTCAACCTCACCGAGACCGAATACAAAATCCTCCGGCTCCTGATGCAGAATCCGCACCGGATTTTCCCGGTCCAGACCCTCTATGAACTGGTCTGGAACGAGCCCTATTATTATGTGTCCAACGGTACCGTCATGGTCCACATCCGAAACCTGCGGACCAAAATCGAGCGGGACCCCCAGACCCCCCGCCGCATCTGCACGGTCTGGGGCAAGGGCTACCGTTTTGCCGGCGGAGAGGACGACCATGGATAAACAGCGTCACGGAATCACCTCCCAGTTCATCCGGCTTTTGATGGTGGCCGGTCTGGGCTGCCTGCTGCTGTTTGCGGTGCTGCGGTGCGCGCTCCGCTTCACCCTGACCGCCTATGCCGATCAGTCCGACTTCATCCAGCAGGAGACCACCCGGCTGGTGGAGGAATTTCAGGACTTTGTCACCGAGGAACATCTGTCCAGCAGGGATGCCCACCAGATCACCGAATGGGTCCAGAAACACAACTTCACCCTTCTGGAGCTCTACCGGGATCATGTGCTGGTCTACAGCTCCTTTGCCCCCAAGCGGGAAATCCAGGGCGAACAGGATCAGCGGGTCCCCTTCTACGACTGGCAGCCCTACGCCACCATCCATTTTTCGGACGGCGATCTGGAAGCCCTCCTCTACTCCAACACCATGCGCACCTATGAGATGTTGGGCTCCAGCATTCTCCTGGTGCTCTGTCTGGGGCTGTTTCTGGCCGTTTTTCTGCTGGGATGCCGCCGGATTGTCCGGTACATCTGCCTTTTGAGCGATGAGATTCAGGCCATGGCCTGCGGCGATCTGGACCACAACATCACGGTGCAGGGCAGCGATGAGCTGACCACCCTGGCCTCCTGTCTGGATGCCATGCGGCTGACCCTCCGCCAACAGCACCAGCAGGAGGCCGAAACCTCCGCCAAGGTCAAAAATCTCATCACCCAGATGTCCCACGACCTGCGCACCCCCTTGACCACCCTGCTGCTCTACACCGAGATTGTCCGGTATCACAAATACCAGGACGAGGGGCAGCTGAGGGACTATCTGGCCAAAATCGACCGGAAAGCCCGCCAGATCAAGCACCTGTCCGACAATCTCTTCGAGTATGCCCTGGTCACCCGGGACACCGCCGTCACCCTGGACCCGCCGGCGCCGCTCTCCCAGATTTTCGAGGGGCCCCTGGCCGAACTGGTGGATCAGATTCAGCAGCACGGCTTTTTCTGTACCCTCGACCTGGGCGACGAGGACCTGTCTCTGACGGTCTACGAGCCCTACATCCGGCGGATTCTGGACAACATCACCTCCAACCTCCTCAAATACGCCGACCCGGACCATCCGGTGTCGGTGACCTTTGTGCGGGAGGCGAACGGTGCGGGCCTGACCTTTGCCAACACCATCTTGTCCGACACCGACTCCGCCGAGAGCACCAAGGTGGGTCTTGTCAGCATCCAGACCATGATGGAGAAAATGCACGCCGAAACCCGCATCCAGCGCGACGGCAGGCAGTACGCCATCACCCTTTTGTTCCCCCTTGCATCCGAATGACACGCCCCCAGCGGCGCAGCAGATGGGAAATCCCCGCCTGCTGCGCCGCTTTTTTGCGGGTTCATAGAATCTTCACCCTCCTTAAGGCGTCTTAAGATTTTTTTACGGCGAATCCTAAGAATCGTCCGGTATACTGCAAACTGTCCAGAGGGAACCGGCCCCCCTGGCAAACCCAAAAGGAGGGGCAACACAGTATGTTCAGAAAAAGACAACAGGAGGACCCGACCGCGCCGCATCCCGCCGCGCCGGGCGGAAAGGGCCTCAAGCCATTTCTCAAGCGCCACTGGAAACAGACCGCCCTGCTGGTCTGTGCAGCGGCAGCAGGGGCGGCCGTCCTCCTGCCCAGACTCACCGCCCGTCAGGTCTCCGGCGAAGTCCAGTACATCGAGATCCAGCCCGAGCGGCGAAGCATTGTGAATGTATTCAGCGAGTCGGGCACCATCCAGGCGGCCGAAACCTACGAGGTCAAATCCCTGGTCCGGGGCGACGTGCTGACCGCCGATTTCCAGGAGGGAGACACGGTGGAAGAGGGCGCTGTCCTGTACACCATTGACAGCTCCGACGCCGTCAACAGCGTCGAAAAAGCCCAGCTTTCCCTCGACCAGGCCCAGCGGGATTATGAGGACGCCCTCAGCGCCCAGTACGTCCGCACCGACATCAGCGGCACCGTCATATCCATCCAGGCGGCCCCCGGGGATGCCGTCACGGCCGGTCAGGAGGTGGCCGTCATCCGGGATAATTCCTCCCTGCTGCTGACCCTCAGTTTCCCCGCCGCGGACGCCGCCGGGTTCTCGGTGGGACAGTCCGCCACCGTCACCCTGGACGGCACCTATGAGACCATCAGCGGCACCGTCCGGTCGGTCTCGGGGGAGGATACCGCCAGCACCGGCAATATGCTGGTCCGGTCGGTGGTGATCGCCGTCCCCAACACCAGCGGCAGCCTGACTTCGTCCCAGGCCGCCACCGCCTCGGTGAACGGGGTCAGCGCCCTGGGTTCGGCCCGGTTCAGCTATCAGAACAGCCAGACCCTCACCGCCTCAACCAGCGGCACCGTGGCGGCCCTCTGCGTCCAGGAAGGGGATACCGTCAGCGCCAACACCCCCATCCTCCAGCTCACCAGTGACAGCCTGACCCGTCAGGTGGAGAACGCCTCCGACAACCTCCGCAGCGCCGAACTGTCGGTCGACGACGCCGAAAACTCCCTGGAGGACTACACCATCACCGCCCCCATCAGCGGCACCATCATCCAGAAGAACATCCAGGCCGGCGAAACCATCGGCACCGACACCTCCTCCAGCGAGACCCTCTGTGTCATCCACGACCTGAGTTATCTGGAAATGACCCTGGCGGTGGATGAGCTGGAAATCCTCTCCATCCAGGAGGGCCAGGATGTCACCATCACCGCCGACGCCCTGTCGGACCAAACCTTCTCGGGAGTGGTGACCAACGTCTCCTCGGCGGGCACCACCACCGGCGGCACCACCACCTATCCGGTCACCATTCGGATCGATGACTACGGCGAACTGATGCCCGGCATGAATGCCACCGCCCAGATTGTGGTGGACAGCGCCGACGACGCCCTGTCGGTTCCCAATGCCGCCGTAGTCCGGGGCGGCTACGTCCTGGTGACCGAAGATTCCCCCAGCGCCGCCAACGCAGCGGATGACATGAGCGCCCCTGCGGGCTATGTCTACGTCAAGGTGGAGACCGGCGTCAGCGATGACAACTACATCGCCATCACCAGCGGCCTCCAGGAGGGGGATACGGTCGCCTATGATGCAGACGCCGCCACCATCACTTCGGGCAGCGGCAGCGGCATGATGATGCCCGGCGGCATGGGCGGCGGCATGCCGGCCGGCGGCGGAGCACCGGGAGGTGGGATGCGATGAGCGCACTGATTGAATTCGACGCGGTCTGCAAGTATTACCAGATGGGCGATACCCTGGTAAAGGCCGCCGATCACATCTCAATGCAGATCAACCAGGGCGAATTTGTGGCCATTGTGGGCCAGTCCGGCTCGGGCAAATCCACCTGCATGAACATCATCGGCTGTCTGGATGTCCCCACCGAGGGCACCTACAAGCTGAACGGCCGGGACGTGGGCGGCATGAACACCAACGAGCTGGCCGAGATCCGCAATGAGATGCTGGGCTTCATCTTCCAGCAGTACAACCTGCTGCCCAAGCTGGACCTGATGGAAAACGTGGAGGTTCCCCTGGTGTATGCCGGGGTCCCCGCCGCCGAACGGCACCAGCGGGCCCAAACCGCTCTGGAGCGGGTGGGCCTGGGCAAAAAGCTCCACAACAAGCCCAGCCAGCTCTCAGGCGGCCAGCAGCAGCGGGCCTCCATTGCCCGGGCCCTGGCCGGAGACCCGGCGGTGATTCTGGCCGACGAGCCCACCGGCGCCCTGGACAGCCACACCGGCCGGGAGGTGCTGGGGATGCTCCAAAAGCTGCACCAGCAGGGCAACACGGTGGTCCTGATTACCCACGACAATTCCATTGCAGTCCAGGCCGAGCGGATCATCCGGCTGGAGGACGGCCACATCGTCTATGACGGGGACGCCCACTCCCCCGACGCGGTGGCTCATCCCCATTACACGCCGGAACAGGAGGCCACCCCATGATCTATGAGACCTTCCGCCAGGCCCTGAAAAACATCTGGAGCAACAAATTCCGCACCCTGCTGACCATGCTGGGCATCATCATCGGCATCATGGCCGTGATTGTCATCGTGGGCCTGGGCAACGGCATGACCGCCAGCATGGAGGACAGCTTTTCCTCCATGGGCACCAACACCCTGACCGTCAGCATCATGGGCTACGGCTCCCGGATGGTCTCCATTGAGGATGTCTACAACATCGTGGAGGAAAACCCCAATCTCTTTGAGGATATTTCCCCCATGGTCAGCCTGGACGGCTCGGTCAAGATCGACACCGACACCTACGGCGAAACCAGTGTCAGCGGCGTCAGCGAGACCTATCTGGGGATGGCGGATTACACCATCGCCGAGGGCCGGGGCATCCAGTATGTGGATCTGGAGGACAACAAAAAGGTCTGCGTCATCGGCGACTACCTGAACCGGGTGGCCTACGGCGGCAACGGCATCGGCCAGACCATCAAGGTGGGCCCTGAAAAATTCACCATCGTGGGCGTCCTGGAAGCCCAGGTCTCGGACCTCTCCTCCCAGGAGGGCAGCGACGACGACTGCGTCTTTATCCCCTATACCACCGCCCTTCGGATCACCATGAGCACCTCGGCCAATTCCTATGTGGTCACTCTGGTGGACGAGAACGACGCCGCGGAAGGGGTGGAGGTCATTGAGGCCGCCCTGACAAAGCTGCTCAACTCGGACGAAGGCTTCTTTGTCACCAGCATGAGCGAAATGCTGGACACCATGACCTCGATGGTGGATATGGTCATCACCATCCTGACGGCCATCGCGGCCATCTCCCTGCTGGTGGGCGGCATCGGCATCATGAACATCATGATGGTGTCGGTCACCGAGCGCACCCGGGAGATCGGCATCCGCAAGGCCCTGGGCGCCAAAGAGCGCTCCATCCTGACGCTGTTCGTCATCGAGGCGGCCACCACTTCGGCCCTGGGCGGTCTGGTGGGCATCGCCCTGGGCTATCTGGTCTCCGCCATCGCCAACCAGATTTTGCCCATGGTCCTGACCGACATGGAACTGACCGTCAGCCCATCCCTCAGCTCGGTGGTCATTGCCTTTGGCGTTTCGGTGGGCATCGGCATCCTGTTCGGCTACCTGCCTGCCAAGCGTGCGGCGCGGCTCAACCCCATCGAGGCCCTGCGCTATGACTGAGAACCGGGAGGAAATAGACAAGATGAGAAAACGATTTTGCGCGCTGCTGCTGGCTTTCTGCCTCGCATGTACCATGCTGGTGATCCCTGCATCGGCCAGCGGCTCCAATACGGCGGTCCAGACCGCCATGATCCTCGGCGGCCTGACCTCCGACCAGGCCGCCAACCCCGACACCGCCCTGACCCGGGGTCAGCTGGCACAGCTTCTGACGGCCTTCTCCCCCTACCGCGAGAGCGCCGCCTCTCTGGGAACCACCGGGACCCTGTTCTCGGACGTAAGTGGTTCTGACGCCCTGGCCCCCTATATCCGCATCGCGGTCCAGCAGGGCTGGATGAGCGGCTATACCGACGGCAGCTTCCGTCCCGACACCCCCGTCACCCTGGAGGAAGCCTGCGCCGCCGCCCTCAACCTGCTGGGCTACGATGTCACCACCCTCAGCGGCACCTTCCCCACCGCCCAGCTGAACAAGGCCAACGAACTGGGTCTGCGGGATGACCTGGCCTGCGGCCAGGGCGACACCCTCACCGCCGCCCAGGGCGCCCAGCTGCTCTACAACGCCCTCACCGCCCAGACCGCCGACGGCCAGCTCTACGCCGACACCCTGGGCATCACCGTCACCGACGGCCGGGCCGATGTCTCCTCCATCCTGATGGGAAACCTGGAAGGTCCCTTCGTGGCCGGTGAAAATACCCAGCTGCCCTTTACCCCTGCCTCGGTCTACCGCAACGACGAGGTCTCCTCCTCCGACCAGCTGAACCAGTACGATGTCTACTACTACAACCAGAACACCCAAACCGTCTGGATCTACTCCAAAAAGGCCGCCGGCCGGATCACCGCTGTAGGTCCCTCGGCCAGCGCTCCCACCACCGTCACGGTGGCCGGCACCGAATACACCATCGGCACTTCGGCGGCGGCATCGGTCCTCTCCTCTTTGAACGGCGGCGGCGTGGGCCAGGTGGTCACCCTGCTGCTGGGCATGGACGACGAAGTGGTCCGGGTTCTGACCGGCGAGGCAGCGGACCAGGTCTTTTACGGGGTGGTGCAGTCCTCATCCCGGAGCCTGGTGGAAGAAAACGGCGCCGACGTGCTCCAGAGCGTGACGGTGGCTTGCAGCGACGGCGTCACCCGCACCGTCAGCGTGGACAAAAGCCTGAACTTCCCCGCCGGCTGGCTGGTGGAAATCACGGTGGACGAAAACGGCGAGAGCATCCAGACCCTGGACGAGAAATCCACCAGCGGCACCTTCAACGAGACCGGCACCGCCCTTTCCGGCACGCCCCTGGCCAACGACGTGGAAATTCTGGATACGACTGGGGAGGGTGTAGCTGGGACGATTCGTCCCAGCCGCCTAGCAGGGGTTATCCTGCAAGCTGACGATGTCCGCTATTACACCACCAACGACCAGGGCGAGATTGACCGCCTGATTCTGGACGATGTCACCGGCGACCTGTGGACCTATGGCGTCCTGGATGATGTGCGGAACCTGGTGAACCTGGTGGACGACACCTCCGACACCACCACGGCTTCCACCGACAGCCTGGAAAGTCTGGCCGACAGCATTTTGCCCAGCACCAGTGAAATTCTCTACGGCATCATCGACGGCAGCATTGCCAGCACCCTCTGGGAGAGCCTGACCAGCAGTCCCAGCAGCATTGTGAGCTATCTGCTGACCCTGGCCTCCGACAACACCAGCGGCGTACTGAGCAGCATCCTGGGCTACCTGGGCAAGGGCGCCAGCTATATCTGCTACATCGACGGCGAAAATACCGTCCTGCAAACCTCGGTGAAATACCCGGTTGTCGCGGGCGGCGTCGCGGTGGGCAAGAGCGCCAGCGGCACCGTCAAATCCATGGTCCAGCTGATGCCGGTGATGATCGACCAGCTGGGGGCCGCCTCGGTCAAAAGCGGCGACACCCTCTATGAGACCGCCGACGACATGCAGGTCTATCTGTGGTACAAGGGCCAGTACTTCTCCACCACCCTGTCCCAGATCAACACCCAGGATTACTACCTGATCGGCTGGTATGACCATCTCGGCTGTACCGCCGGCGGCAAGATTCGCGTTCTGGTGGCGGTCAAGAAAGACTGACCTTCCCCTCTGCCCCAAAACTCAAGGAAAAGTCCAGGTTATGTCAATCTTAACTCAAGCTGAAGGTGGTATTCTGATATTGAACACAGCAGAGAACCAGGCGCCAGAACAATCTGTGCAGCCGGAAAGGTGGTGATGCGGCCGCTCAAAGCGTTCCGCCCTCTGAACCGTCATTCCAATCAAAACCCCACAAGGGGAGAAAGGTGAAAGATACTATGAAAAACATGATGAAAACCATTGCCATGCTCAGCCTGTCCGCCTGCGTCCTGGTCGGCGGCGCCGTCTCCAGCTTTGCAGCCGAGAGCACCAGCCACTACAGCGCCAACATCCTGTACCATCAGGCCAACGACTGCGAGGGCACCGCCCGGGCCGAGATTGTGGTCCAGTTCTCCAGCCCCTACGGTGCCACCAACGTCTACACCATCTGTGCCGAGTGCGGTGATGTCAACGGCAAGAGCGGCCTGACCAAGGTGAACAACGCCACCGCCAACTTCGGCGGTCTGGAAGTCTATCAGGGCCGCCTGGACAACGGCGAGCGGGTCATGACGGTGTCCTGCCTGAATTCGGAGTACGAGGCCATGCAGAATGTATCCGCCAGCGTCATGCTGCCCGCTTCCAGCGTCGAGGGCTATGACCTGTACCTGGTCAACACCGACGGCAGCGAGACCAAACTGGAGGTCTCCAGCGACGGCCAGTGGGCCCACATGGATGTCTATATGGCAGACGGCGCGGCCCTGATTCGGATGGTTTCCCAGTCCTAAGTTTTCCTCCCCCACACTTCCTGTCAGCATCAACCCAGTGAAATAGTCGGATCAGCCGGGACCCATCCGGTTGGCCGCCGCGCCCAGGGCAATGGCGCGGCGGCCTTTTTTGTTGCGCTCTGCCCCAAACAAAAAACGGGCTGCCACTCCCGAAGGAGGGCAGCCCGTCCAGGCTTTGCTATTGACAGAAATTCAGCGGGGACCGCCCACCCAGAACAGGGCGACGGTACCAGGGCCGCTGTGGGCGCCGATGACCGGGCCGATATTGCCCTGATGGAGATCGGTGACACCCAGTGCCCGGAGCTTGTCCATCACATACTGGCAGTCCTCCAGACAGTCGCCGTGGCTGATAAAGACGGTGCCGCCGGTGATATCTCTTGCGGTGGCCTGGAAGTGTTTGACCAGTGCATCCAGGCTGGCGCGGCGGCCCCGGACCTTCTCCATGGCGATCAGATGACCGTCGTCATCCACATGGAGCACCGGCTTGATGCCCAGCAAGGTGCCGGCCACAGCGGCCGCGCCGGACAGGCGTCCGCCCCGCTTGAGGAACATCAGATCGTCCACCGTGAACCAGGCGCAGACCTGGGGCGCCAGCTCCCGGGCATAGGCTGCGGCCGTGTCCATGTCGGCGCCGCCCAGCCGCTTGCAGCCCACCAGATAGGCAAACAGGCCCTCGCCCATGCTGGCCTGACGGGAATCCACACTCACAATCCGCCGGTCCGGGAATTTCTCCTGGAGCATCTCAGCCGCCACACAGCTGGACTGATAGGTGCCGGACAAACCGCTGGAAAAAGCCAGGTACAGGATATCCTGTCCCCCTTCCAGCACCGGCGTGAAGGCGTCCTGATACTCGGCCAGAGAAACCTGACTGGTGGTGCAGGTGCTGCCCGCCCGCAGCTTCTCATAAAAGGTATGGGAGTTGATCTCCCGTCCGTCGGGATAATCCAGATAGCTCTGCCCATCCAGGTTGAAATTCATGGGCAGGACCTGCAGGCCGGCCTGCTCGATCAGAGCCGGCGTCAGATCGCCTGTGGATTCGGTAAAAATCACATAGGGTTGCATTTCATTTCCACTCCTTTCACAGATCTCGGATCTTTTTGCTCTCTTCCATTCCCGCAAGTGAGTGTAGCACGGTTTCCCGGCCGCGTCAAGCAAAAAAGGCGCTGCCAAGCTGGCAGCGCCTTTTGAATTGGTGGAGAATTAGGGACTCGAACCCCAGACCCCCTGCGTGTGATGCAGGTGCTCTAACCAGCTGAGCTAATCCTC
>CALWZL010000015.1 GCA_944385995.1 uncultured Faecalibacterium sp. | reverse complement strand
ACGCTTCGCCAGTCCTGTTGAGATTCCCCTACACGTGGGTCTTTTTATTCATGTCTACTAATTCTGGGGCGGTTCACCACAGGCCAGATGGGGTATTTGATTGCATCCGATTAGTACAGCGCGACGCCGAACAGGGCATGGAAGAAGCGGATCAGCATCTCCCACAGGGACATGGGACGAAGCACAACGTCCGCCACGTCCACGCCGACACCGGCGGCCATGGCAGGCATGACACAGCATGCGGTCAAAATAACAACCATGAGGGCTGCGCGCTGAATCTTCTTGTTACGGTTCATAGATGGTCTCCTTGCCGCCTGCCGCTGGGGCAGGCCTTTGATGTTGTTTGTCCGGGGCCTGCGGCTGGCAGGACCGGGCCCCGCAGCCCGTTCCTCAGAGGGTCTGGGCTTGCTGAATCAGGCTCCGAATGTGGTGCACCAGCATTTCCAGGGCGGGACCATTTTCCCCTCCGTTGGGGACGATGATGTCCGCGTTTCGCTTGCTGGGCTCCACAAAGGCCTCGTGCATGGGTTTGACGGTGGTGCGGTACTGGGTGATGACACTGTCCAGGGACCGGCCCCGCTCCTTGACATCCCGCAGGATCCGGCGGAGAATCCGCTCGTCGGCGTCGGTGTCCACAAAAATCTTGTAGTCGAACATTTCCAGCAGGGCCGGCTCGGTGAAGGGCAGAATCCCCTCCACAATCAGCACCGGCGCCGGCTCGATGTGCTGCACCTGGTCGGACCGGTTGTGAATCGAATAGTCGTAAATGGGACAGTCAATGGCGCGGCCTGCCTTCAGCTCTTTCAGGTGCTGGATCAGCAGATCATTGTCGAAGGCGTCGGGGTGGTCGTAGTTCAGCAGGCACCGCTTTTCGTAGGGCAGCTCATCGTGCCGCTTGTAGTAGCTGTCGTGGGGGATCAGCCGCACTTCTTCCTCCCCAAACCGCGCCTTCAATCGAAGGGCCAGGGTGGTCTTGCCGCTGCCCGAACCACCCGCGATGCCGATAATCAGACTGTTCATCATGTACCTCCCTGCGTGGTCTGGCGCAGCAGACCGCTTTGTAGTATACTGGTCCCAGCGCTTTTCCCCAAAAGGTAAAGCCGCTGTATATTCTACCTGTAATCATACCACAAAACCTTGCGTTTTGACAGTCCATCCCACGCCACAGGAGGAATTTGCATGAAAAAGATCGTCTGTGCCCCCTATATCGACCAGACCGAGCGCTGGGTCAACGGCTGCGAGAGCATCAGCGCCGTCATGGCTCTGGGGGCGGCGGGGGTCCAGGTGGACCCCGACACCTTCATCGAGCGGGACCTGCCCCACATCTCATTCTGGGAACAGGACGGGGAACTCTGGGGCCCCGACCCCCATTTTGTCTACCCCGGCGACCCCCACGACCACACCGGCTACGGCTGCTACGCCCCCTGCATCTGTCAGGCTCTCCAGAGCGCCCTGGATGCCGCCGGCGCGTCCGACGCCTGGGAAGTGGTGGACGAAACCGGCCGCACCGCCGCCGAACTCTGCGCCAAGTACATCGATGCCGGTCTGCCGGTGATTTTCTGGGCCACCCTGGACTTCCAGCCGGTGCCGGGGGTGGACCGCTGGCGTCTGCCCAACGGCCACTGGTTTGACTGGAAGCTGAACGAACACTGTCTGCTGCTGGTGGGCTATGACGAGGACAACTACTGGTTCAACGACCCCTGGCACAACCACGGGGTCTGTCCCCAGCCCAAAGCCCTGGTCGAGGCCTGCCACCAAGCCCAGGACCTGTACGCCGTAGCCCTCCGCCGCAAATGACAAACCGCCCGCCGTTCCCATATAGAGAACGACGGGCGGCATTCTTTTATTGCATCAGACAGTGTTTACCGGGATTACCAGAGGTTGGCGGTCTCGTTGTAGAGGCCCTCATAGCTCTTGGCCGAGACACTCCAGCTGAAGTCGCAGTTCATGGCGTACTCCACCAGGTGCTCCCAGTTCTCCTTGTCATAGTAGGCGGCGTTGGCACGGCAGCATGCGTCGTACAGCTCATGGGCGCTGTAGCCGGCAAAGGTGAAGCCGTTGCCGCTGCCCTTGCTGGAGTCGTGGATCGAGTCACGCAGGCCGCCGGTCTCGCGGACGATGGGCGGGGTGCCGTAGCGGCAGGCCACCATCTGGGACAGGCCGCAGGGCTCGCTCTTGGACGGCATGATGAAGCTGTCCGAGCCGGCATAGATCTGCTGGGCCAGCGCGTTGTTGAAGCCGATGTAGACGCCCACACGGCCGGGATGGCGTGCGGCCAGATCCGAGAAGAAGCTCTCATACTGGCTCTCGCCGGTGCCCAGAACCACCAGCTCGATGCCCAGGTCCACCAGGCCGTCGGCGATGCTCTGGACCAGGTCGAAGCCCTTCATGCCCACCATGCGGCTGACCATCGAGAAGACGGGGCTGCCGTCCTTGTGCAGGCCGAACTGATCCTGCAGGGCGGACTTGCAGACGGCCTTGCCCTCGCGGAAGTTGGCGGTGGTGTAGTTGTAGGGGATGGAAGGATCGGTGGCGGGGTTGTTGGCGTCCATGTCGATGCCGTTCAGGATGCCGCACAGCTTATACTGCTTCTCGCGGAGCAGGGCATCCAGGCCGTAGCTGAACCAGGGGTCCAGGATCTCCTGGGCGTAGGTGGGGCTGACGGTGGTGATCTTGTCGGCGGTCTCAAAGGCGCCCTTCATGAAGTTGGCGCAGCCATCGTACTCCACAATGTGCTGATCCCGACGGCCGATGCCGCAGGTGTCCTCCAGGATGTCCAGACCATACTTGCCCTGGTAGGCGATGTTGTGGATGGTGAAGATGGTCTTGATCCGGTTGAACTTGTCCAGGTGACGGTAGTACAGGTTCAGGTAGACCGGAACCAGAGCGGTCTGCCAGTCGTTGCAGTTGATGATGTCGGGGGTGAAGTCCAGATAGAACAGGGTCTCCAGCACAGCGCGGGAGAAGAATGCAAACCGCTCGCCGTCATCGTAGAAGCCGTACAGGCCGCGGCGCTTGAAATAATACTCGTTGTCCAGGAAATAGTAGGTCACGCCGTCCCACTCTGCCTTGAACAGGCCGCAGTACTGGCTGCGCCAGCCCACAGGAACCGAATAGTTGGTGACATACTCCAGGTGATCGCGGAAGCCCAGATCGCCGTACAGCGGCATAATGACCCGGGCGTCCACACCATCCTGGACAAGGGCCTTGGGCAGAGAGCCCGCCACGTCAGCCAGACCGCCGGACTTGGCAAAGGGCGTGGCCTCCGATGAAGCGTAAAGAATTCTCATATGCGCAAATACCTCCTTGCTTTTGATGGGTCAGACGCTCAGACCATGTGGTTCTTCTGAACGTAAACCGGGAAACTGCTGGTGCCGGAGAGCTTCTTGCCGGCAGTGATCTTGACGTTCTTGTCGGTGACCACATACTCCATCTCGGCATCCTTCTCCACCACGGTGTCCTGCATCAGGACGCAGTTGCGGACGACGGCGCCCTTCTTGACCTTGACGCCGCGGAACAGCACGCAGTTCTCGACGGTGCCCTCGATGGTGCAGCCGTCAGCCAGCAGCGAGTTGGAAACCTTGGAGCCCGAGACATAGCGGGTGGGGTTGTCGTCGCGGATCTTGGTGTAAACGGGGCTGTTCTTGGGGAACAGAGCGTCCAGATTCTTCTCGTCCAGCAGCTTCATGTTCTCGTCGAAGTAGCTCTTCATGTCGCAGATGTGGGCCACATAGCCGGTGTACTCCACAGCCTGGACGTTCAGGATGTTGACGTTGTGGGCCAGGATATCCCGCTCGAAGTAGATCAGGCCGCGGGCGGTGGCGTCCTTGACCAGGCGGATCAGGGTCTCACGCTCCAGGACGTAGATGTTCAGGTCCAGATTCTGGACGCCGGGACGGTAATCGTTCATCAGCAGCTCGGTGACCCGGCCGTCGCCGTCGATGGTCAGGGTGTAGTTGTCATCCTTGCGGCCCTCGGGGATCTCGGTCTTCTGGTAGGCGACGGTGATGTCGGCGCCGCTGGCCTGGTGGGCCTCCAGCAGGGCGTTGAAGTCAAAGTTGACGGCGATGTTGGCGTCGCACATGACCACATAGCGCTCTTTCTGGTTTTCCAGGAAGCCCAGGATGGAGGCCAGAGCCTCGACGCGGCCGGAGTAGATCCGCACGCCCTTTTCTGCAAAGGGAGGCACGATGTTCAGGCCGCCGTGACGGCGGGCCATATCCCACTCGCGGCCGGTGCCCAGGTGGTCCATCAGGGAGTGGTAGTTCTTGCGCACCACGATGGACACGTTGGTGATGCCGCAGTTGGACATGCTGGAGAGGATGAAGTCCACCATGCGGTACCGTCCCGCGAAGGGGATGGACGCCATGGTGCGCTCCGTCACCAGCTCGGGTACGGTGTTATCGTAGCTGTTGGGGAAAATAATGCCCAACGCATTGTTGTTCTGGCTCAGCATACTTCCTCGCCCTCCTTGACCGAATCAAATACTTTGGCGCCCTCTTTGACGACTGCGCCGGCGCCGACGGTGAGGCCGGTGCCCACGTGTGCGATGGGGCCGTCGCCGCCGATTCTGGCGCCTGCGCCCACGACCACATCCTCTGCCAGGATGCAGCGCTTGACCACAGCGCCTGCCTTGACCACGACGCCGTCCATCAGGACTGCATCCTCGACGGTGGCGCCGTCCTCAACGACGACACCAGCCGACAGGACCGAGTGGGTGACATTGCCGTAGATGCGGCAGCCCTCGGTGATGAGGGAATCCTGCACCACGGCGCGGGGGCCGATCTTCTGGGCGGGCAGGACCGGGTTGCGGCTGTAGATCTTCCACTCTTCGTCAAAGACATCGATGCCGGAATTCTCGGGGTCCAGGACCTCCATGTTGGCTTCCCACAGGCTGTCGATGGTGCCCACGTCGCGCCAGTAGCCCTTGAAGTGGTAGGCGTACATCTTGCGCTCATCCCGCAGCAGGGCAGGGATGATGTTCATGCCGAAGTCGTTCTTGGAGTTGGGATCGGCCTCGTCCTCTTCCAGATACTTCTTCAGGATATCCCAGTTGAAGATGTAGATGCCCATGGAAGCCAGGTTGGACTTGGGTACCGGGGGCTTCTCCTGGAACTCGGTGATCCGGTCGTTCTCGTCGGCCACCATCAGGCCGAAGCGGGAAGCTTCCTTCCAGTCCACTTCCATGACGGCCACCGAGAAGTCGGCGCCCTTTTCCTTGTGGAAGCGGAGGAAGTCGGCATAATCCTGCTTGCAGATCTGGTCGCCGGACAGGATGATGACGTACTTGGGATCGTAGGTCTCGATGAAGCTGATGTTCTGGTAGATGGCGTTTGCAGTGCCTTTGTACCAGTCAGTGCCCTTGGCCTGCTCGTACGGGGGCAGGGTGTGGACGCCGCCATACAGGCGGTCCAGGTCCCAGGGCTGGCCGTTGCCGATGTACTCGTTCAGCTTCTGGGGCTGATACTGGGTTGCGATACCCACGGTATCAATGCGGGAATTGACGCAGTTGGACAGCGGGAAGTCCACGATGCGGTACTTGCCGCCGAAGGACACCGCAGGTTTTGCCGTTTTCTGTGTCAGCGCGTACAAACGCGAGCCACGTCCGCCGGCAAGGATCATTGCCACGATTTCTTTTGCCATAACTTTATTCTCCCCTTTTGCTTTGCGCCCCTGTCGGTCAGGGGCGAAAATCAACATACAGTAACAACCCCATCAGGCCGCCTTCGGCCTGCCGGTTGTGCCGCCGCCTTATTCCTCGGCAGCCTTCTCCGCCTTGGTCTTGCGCCGGGTGGTCTTTTTCTCGGCCTTGGCCTCTTTCTCAGCCTTTTCGGCCTTGGTCTCCTTGGCGGGAGCGCCCTTCTCCACCTTGGACTTGGTGGTGCGGCGGGTGGTGGTCTTTTTCTCGCCGGCAGCCGCCGTCTTGCGGGTGGTGGTCTTTTTGGCGGTGGTCTTTTCGGCTCCCTTTTCAGCCGCGGCCTTGGTGGTCTTGGCCTTGGTCTCCTTCTTGACCGGCACCTCAAAATACAGGGTGCTCAGCGGCGGCAGCGTCAGGGTGATGCTCTGATCGAAGCCGTGCATGGGGACCTTCTTGGAGCGGATATTCTTGTTGTGGTGCAGGCCCGAACCACCAAACGCCGCATCGTCGCTGTTCAGGATCTCCTTGTAGCTGCCGGCCACCGGCGCGCCCATGATGTACCCTTCACGCAGGATGGGGGTGAAGTTGCAGACGATCAGGATCTGCTTGCCCGCGGCGTCCTTGCGCAGGAAGGCCACGATGCTCTGCTGATAGTCGTCCGGGACAATCCACTGGAATCCCTCCCAGCTGTAGTCCACCTGCCAGAAGGCGGGGTGGTCTTTGTAGAACTGGTTGAGGGTCTTGACGTAATTCTGAAGCTCTTTGTGCTTGTCGTAGTCCAGCAGCATCCAGTCCAGCGGCCGTGCCTCGTACCACTCGTTGAACTGGCCGAACTCCTGGCCCATGAACAGCAGCTTCTTGCCGGGGTGGGCCATCATGTAGCCGAAGAAGGTGCGCAGGTTGGCGAACTTGTCATCGTACTCGCCCGGCATCTTGTTGATGAGGCTGCATTTGCCGTGGACCACTTCGTCGTGGCTGATGGGCAGGACGAAGTTTTCACTGAAGGCATAGAAGAAGCTGAAGGTGACTTTGTTGTGGTTGTAGGAGCGGAACAGGGGGTCGGTCTTCATGTAGCTGAGCATGTCGTTCATCCAGCCCATGTTCCACTTGAAATTGAAGCCCAGGCCGCCGTCCGAAGCCGGCTTGGTGACGTTGGGCCAAGCGGTGGACTCCTCGGCGATCATGTACTTTTCGGGGTGGCGGGTCAGGATGGCGGTGTTCAGCTTGCGCAGGAAGTCGATGGCCTCCAGGTTTTCCTTGCCGCCGTTGACATTCTGTTCCCACTCGCCGTCCCGGCGGTTGTAGTCCAGGTACAGCATGGACGCCACGGCATCCACCCGCAGCCCGTCGATATGGTACTGCTCCAGCCAGTAGAGCGCGCTGGAAATCAGGAAGCTCTGGATCTCCTTCATGCCGAAGTTGAAGACCATGGTGCCCCACTCTTTGTGTTCGCCGCGGCGGGGGTTGGGGTCCTCATAGCAGGGCTCACCGTCAAACATGTACAGGCCAAACTGGTCCTTGGGGAAGTGGGCGGGCACCCAGTCCATGATGACGCCGATGCCGGCCTTGTGCATCTTGTCCACAAAAGCCATCAGGTCCTTGGGGGTGCCGTACCGGCTGGTGGGGGCAAAGTAGCCGCTCACCTGATAGCCCCAGCTGCCGTCGTAGGGATATTCCATGATGGGCAGCAGCTCCACATGGGTGTAGCCCATCTCGGTGATGTAGGGGATCAGCAGGTCGGCCAGCTCGGAATAGTTGTAGGGGACGTAGTTGTCTCCGTCCTTCTTCATCTTCCAGCTGCCGGCGTGCATCTCGTAGATGTTCATGGGGCCATTGATGCTGTCTTTGGCCTTCTGGGCATCCATCCACTCGCTGTCGCTCCAGCCGAAACCGGACAGGTCATAGACCTTGCTTCCGTTGGAGGGCCGGGTCTCGGCGTGGAGGGCGTAGGGGTCGGCCTTGAATACCAGGTCCCCCGCCCGGGTGGTGACGCAATACTTATAGACGTCGAACTCCTTCATCCCCGGGATAAACAGCTCCCAGATGGAGGCTCCGTCGGTCTTTTTCATGGGATGACTGCCCGGCTTCCAGCTGTTGAAATCGCCCACCACGCTCACAGCGGTGGCGTGGGGCGCCCAGACACGGAAGATAACGCCCTTTTCGCCGCCCTGTTCGGTCAGGTGCGAGCCAAAGAAGCGCTGGGCCTCGTAGTTGTTCCCTTGCTTGTACAGATACACCGGCAGATCGTCTTCCGGGTTGCGGTTTTTGTCCTCGGCCGGCTTCTCTGCCGCCGGTTTCTCCGCTGCCTGGGGCATCTGTTCAGCGTTCTGCTTCAATTCATCGGTCTCTTTCATAATATGTGCAGCTCCTCCCTGGCGCAGACTGACGCCAGCCCGCATTTTCTGCAAAACTTCCGCGGTCCGCTGCAGCGCAGTCCGGGCCCCCGGTTGTCTCTACATTACTATATTAAATAATTCAGGGGGATTTTTCAAGGCCTTTTTCATAAAATCCGCCATAATCTTTTCTCTGCAAAAACCGGAAATAGCCATTTAGCACAAATTTTGACTTCTTTTCTATGCAAACCTGACATAGCTTTTCCCCAAATGCGAAAAACCCCCGTTCCCTCTGCACACACAGAGAGAACGGGGGTTTTAGAAAAGACGCATCGGATTCATCCATCAGCCAACCACATAGACGTTGACATTGATGGCGCCGTTGATGACCGATTCGGCGTAGGTCTCATAGAACAGGTCCACCAGAATATGGCCGTCCTGCAGAGCAATGCCGGTATCGGTGGCCACTGCATAACCGTAGACAAACTTGCCGTCGGTGGAAGTAATATACAGCAGGGTCCCGTAGGGGATCACATCCGGGTCAACCGCCACGGTGCCATAGCCCAGGCCCAGGCCCGAAGCACCGCTGCCGGTGCGGGAATAATAGCCGGTGGCCTTGCCGGTCAGCACCTTGCTGTAGCTGGAAGGCGGGTTGGTGGTGCCGTCGGGGCCGGTCAGGGGAGAGACCGGGGCGCCGGCGCCGTAGGCCTTAATCAGGGCGTCCTGGGGCTCCACGGTGGTGGTCACGTCGGTGACGATGCTGTTCTCCAGCTCGCCATCCACCCAGCGGTGACGGGTGGTAATGGCGCACTGGCCATTGGAGCCGGCCTGGAGGGTGGTGACACGGTCGGTGTCACGGAAGTACAGACTGGTATAGACATACTCCGTCTCATAGGGGATGGTCTGATACTCCACCGTCTCCTCATAGCGGACCCGGTGAACTTCAATCTTGCTTCCAATGCTCACCAGGGAATCCAGGGCGGGCTCGGTGTAGTCGTCGGGACCCAGGGTGATGCCGGCCTTTTCCAGGGCTTCGGCCACGGTGCCATAGACCATCTTGACCGGGATTTCCTGGCTGTCGGCCTCAATGTTGACGGTAAAGGCCCGCTCGATGTTCAGGGTGGCCAGGCTGCCCCCAAAAGCCGTATAGTAGACGCGGTCGCCCTCCGCGGCTTCAATGCCGGAAAGGTTCATCAGACGGGTGGGGTCGCTCTCGCTGGTCAGCAGGAGCTGGCTGGCCCCATTGGAATCGGTTACGTAGGTGACGCGGATGCTGACGGTGGTCAGGATCAGAGTCAATGCAAGACCCAGGCTCAGGATGCCCATCGCAAACAGGCGCTGGCGAGCCATTCGTCTCTTTTCATCATGCTTACATTCGGAAGTGATACGAAACAACTCCTCTCTTTTTACAGTTTGGCTTTGTTTGCGGGCTGCTTCCTCCGCCCGCCGTTGGCCGGTTTGATCTCCCGGTCCGCCGCCGGGCGCCGCCTCCAAAAGGACGGCGCTTAACTTCTTGGTCGGTCTGTTTTATTCGCTGCATCGTGCGTTGGACGCATCACAACAGCTGTCCTATCTTAGCAGACCAGCGCCGATTTGTCAAATGGCTGGATGTGGATTTGTTATATTTTTGTCGTTCTTTTTCGTGCAAGTTGTACAATCTTTTTCTCACAACTTTGGTTTTTCCGTCTCCATCCTCCGATTTTCGATCGAAATGCCCCCGCAATACTGTAACAGAAATTTAACATTTATTTTTCCGTTTGCATGCAATTTTTCCCACTTCGGGGCCCGGCGCAGGGACAAAATTTCACTTTTTCCCGCAGCTTTTGTCCGCCAAAAGGACACCCTGTCCCGCCCCGGTCAGGCCCATTACAATGGGGTCAGCCCGGCAGGGGCCGGCCCCTTTTCCGCCCTCCGAAACACCGGCCGGCTCATTTCGGAAACACCCACCAAGCGGGGCGCCCGGCGCGCCCCGGGAAAGGAAGGATTACACCCAACATGATGCACATTGAGATCACGGCCCGGCAGCTCTCGGGCTGTACCGATTTCATCCCACACCCGGCCCAGCTTCATCTGGGCAGCCAGCACGCCCAGGGCGTCGACACCCTGGCCTTCACCCTGCCCGCCGAATGGGCCGGCAAAAGCGTTTCTCTCCACATCGAACAGGCGGACGGCACCTTGCCGGAGCCCCTGCTGCTGGACCCGGAAGGCCGGATTGCGGTGGACCGCCGTCTGACCGCCGCGCCGTCGGGCCGGTGGATGCTGACCGCCACCGACGGCGGCGGCTACACCGCCTACACCCAGCCCGGCAGCTATGACACCTGCGAGATCCTCCCGGTGGACGGCACCGCCCAGCCGCCTTCTTCCTCCCTGTACGAACAGTTTGTCGCCCAGGTCCTGGCCTCTGCCGTGGATGCCGAACACTTTTCGGACGCCGCGGCCCAGAGCGCCCAGGAAGCCGGCGCCGCGGCAGGGGAGGCGGCGGCCTCGGTGTCGTCCGCCGGCGCACAGGCTGACGCCGCCCAGGCCAGCGCCCAGCGGGCGGAAGCGGCCGCCCAGCGGGCCGAAGCCGTCGCCCCCACCGAAGGCCCGGTCATCAGCGTCAACAGCATGGGCGGCCGGGTCCAGCTGGATGCCCAGGATGTGGGCGCCCTGCCCCTGCCGGACGCACCGGCGGCGGGGTGCCTGGTCCGCGTCCAGTCGGTGGACAGTGAGACGGGCGCCGTCACCACCGAGACGGTGCCGGAATCCGACCTGACCACCTTTGTCCGCCGCACCGACCTGCCCACCGCCCACCAGGCCGGCCCGGTCAAACTGGCCACCGGCTACGGCCTGGCCCTCACCGTGGACGGGGAACTCCGGCTGGCGCCCGCCTCCACCGATCAGCTGTTTTCGATGCAGTCGGGCTGGTCCCCTCTGACTCCCGCCCTGGTGCCCCTGGCCGTCAAGCTGGCCCTGACCACCCTGTGGGAGAGCGCCGCCTGGACCGATCAGGACCGCCAGAACGCCCGCGCCACCCTGGACGCGGCCCAGGCCTCGGCCCTGGAGGCTCTGGCCCAGCGGGTGGAGATTTTGGAACACAAATACGACACCTCGGTGACCGCACATCCTTTTCAAGCGGATCTGGCCGCCCTGGACAACCTGACCGTCACCGGCATCTGGAATGCTGAGGCGGCCCGCATCGAATTCTGAAAGGGGGATTCTGCGCCATGGCAACCATTCTTTCTGCCCTGCCTGTGGGCAGCACCGTCTCTTTGAACGTCAACGGCACTGCACAGGAGTTCATCATCCTCCACCACGGCAACCCCGACTCCGGCCTCTATGACGCCAGCTGTGAGGGCACCTGGCTGATGATGAAAAACATCCACTCCAAACTTCTGTGGGGCGGAACCAGCCAGTACGCCGCTTCCAGCATCCACACCTGGCTGAACGAAACCTTTCTGCCCCTCATCGACAGCGATATTCAGCCCCTCATCAAAACCGTCCGCATTCCCTACGCGGAGGGCAGCACCGTCCACAGCGGCAGGCAGGGCCTGGAAACCCGTCTGTTCCTCACTTCCGGCTATGAGATGGGCTGGACCGCGGCGGACAAGCCCGGCATGCCGGCCGACGGCGCCTGTCTGGCTTACTTCCAGGACTTCGAGACCGCCGACGACCGCCGCATTGCCTCTCTGAACGGCTCTCCCACCTGGTACTGGACCCGCTCCCCCTACACCCAGGCAGCAAACAGCGTCTGGGTGGTGGTGAGCACCAACGGCGACTGTACCTATCGGGATTCCGATGTCACCAACGGCGTCCGGCCCGCTCTGATTCTGCCTTCCACCATGCTGGTGGACGACGGCGGCAATCTCCGGCCCAACACCGCACCCAGCATCACCAGTCCCAGCGGCACCAACGGCGCCAGCCTGGGCATCCGCAACACCCCGTTCCTGCTGGAATACACCGCCACCGATCCCGAGGGCAGCCTCCTTTCTCTCACCGAACAGCTGGACGACCAGGTCACCCGCACCCTGACGGCGGCCTCGGGCGCCGCACAGCATTTTGCAGCGCTGAACGACGCCCCCGCCTTTCTCCAGCTGGCCAACGGGGACCACACCCTCCAGGTGACCGCCAACGACGGCTTTGCTTCTTCCAGCCTCTCCATGACCTTCACCAAGGCCGTCACCTCGGCCAGCCTGACCCTCACCCAGCCCCTGGTGGCCTCCGATCCCATTACGGTGGCCACCCTCACGGTGGGCGGCGTCATTCCCGCCGACGCCGACTTCACGGTGGAAGTCACCAACAACGCCCTGGACGACCAGCCGGTCTGGCAGGACGCCACCGCCGAGGTCCGGGAAGGCCAAAACATCGCATTTTCCAACGCCTCCGCCGCCAAAGACCCGGCTTTCAATTTCCGCATCCGGGCCGCCCGCGGCACGTCGGGCACCGGCGGTTACATCGACCGGGTGACCGGCGCTTTCCAGTAAAACTAAAACGCTCCCTCGGAACCCCGGCACCTTTTCGGACTGTAAAAAAGCCCGGCAGGCGCTGGGGTTTTCTGCTGACTCCCACAGCCCCCTCAAAGAGGGGGCCTTTTTGGGTCTCCGGGACCCAAAGCCTCTCTCTGAGAGAGGCGGCCCGCAGGGCCGGAGGGAATCAAAAAATCCCCGCCCCAGCAGGAGCGAGGATTTTTGCTTATACAGGCATCAGCGGCCTTTGCGGGGGCATGGGAAATCAGGCTCCGCAAACGTTGCATCCCACCCGGGCGCAGCCCAGACGCCGACCAAGATGCAGGGCTTTGCCGCCCGCGGGCCGCAACCCAAGTGGGAGCAGCTGCCCGGCACCCATCAAACCCGTCAGAAGTAGGAGGCGGTGAGGGTGTGGCCGAGGGAGGCGAGGCGGGCGCGGACTTCGGCGGGGGCCAGGACGGTGACCTTGCCCTCAAAGCCGCAGATCCAGCCCAGGAACGGCCCGCTGACACAGACCGGCGCCGTGAAGTGGAACCATCCGTCCGCTTCGTCGATCAGGATCACATCCCGTCCAAACCGGTCGATCATGTTTTCCCGAAGATCGGGGGCGCACCGGAGGGTGACACGGTACTCCGGCCCGCCGTACATGTTGAAATGTTTTTTCAGATAGGCCGGCAGGCTGAACTGGTTGTAGAGCTCCCTGCCGCAGCAGGGCTGATCTTTCAGGACCTTGACCCGGCTCATCCGGTCCACACGGTAGTGCCGGATTCCCGCCGGCTGGCTGTAGTCCTGGTAGGCAATCAGATAGTAGCTCCCGCCGTCCCAGGCCAGCTGCCAGGGACTGACGGTGTGGTCTTTGCCGTTGGCATAGTGAAACGATACCTGCCGCCCGGTGTTGATGGCCTGGTGCAAAGCATCGATGGTGTAGAGCACCTGGGCATTCTGGCTCCGGGGCCGCCCCGCCACGTAGACCTGACGCTGGAGCTGGGCCGCCTCATGGTGGGATGCCAGCTGTTCCAGCTTGCCGATCAGGGCGTCGGTCTTTTCCTGCGGGATGAACCGGCAGCTCTGGACTGCATCCACCAGCAGCTTGAGCTCGGCCAGCTCAAAGGTGCGGTGGGCCAGCCAATAGCCGCCGCCCCGGCCCCGCTGCAGCACAATGTCATAGCCCATCTCCCGCAGTGCATCGATGTCGGCATAGATGCTCTTGCGCTCGCAGGGAATGCCCTGGGCAATCAGCATCTGTGCCAGCTGCGGCACCGTCAGGCGATGTTTTTCGTCGGTCTCCAGCTCAAAAATGCGCGCCAGGGCGAGCAGCTTGTGCTTTTGCTTTTCCTGTCTGGCCACGGACGGACCCTCCTTTTCAGCCTTAGTCGGGTGTCTTTTTGTCAAACATGGTCCGGCGCCGGGTGGACAGCCGGAACATCTCTTCCAGACCTGCCCGGTCTCCCGCTGCCAGCGCAGCCCGCAGCTGCCCCAGCGCCGCATCAAATTGGTCGATCTCTGCGATCAGATTGTCCTTGTTCCACAAAAACAGCTCGGACCACATGGTCTCGTTGATCTTGGCAATCCGGGTCAGGTCCCGGAACGAATCTCCTGTATACTCGCACAGGGCGGTGTTGTCATTGGCGCACATCAGGCTGACCGCAATGGCATGGCACAGCTGGCTCAGATAGCCGATCATCCGGTCGTGCTCCTCCACCGTCAGGGTGGAAATGTGCTCAAAGCCCAGCACTTCGGCCAGCTCGGTGACCCAGACAATGGCCCTGGCGGTGTTTTTGTCGGTGGGGGTGATGATGAAGTTGGCCGGGGCAAAATTCACCTCGGCGGCGTGCTCGACGCTGGAGGTCTCCCGGCCCGCCATGGGATGGCTGGCGATGAACTCCACCCCCGCCGGGCACATCTCCTGGATGGGCTCCACCAGCCCCGTCTTGACCCCCGACACATCGGTGAAGATGCAGCCGGGCTTGATGAGATGCCCGTAGGTCTTGAACCACTCCAGCAGGGTGGTGGGATAGAGGCCGAAAATGATGTGGTCGGCCCCCGCCACCAGGTCCTCGAAATCGCGGGTCTTGCCGCTGCGGATGTAGCCGTGGTCGATGGCATATTGCAGGTGCTTTTCGCTGCGGTTGATGCCGTCCACCACAAATCCGGCCCGGGTCAGCTCCAGGGCATATTTGCCGCCCAGCAGCCCCAGACCCACAATCAGGTAACGCTTCGATTTATCCAGCATCTTCTTCCACCTCCAGGCCCAGCTGCCGCATCCCGGCAAAGAAATCGGGCCAGCTCTTGCGGACGGCCTCAGCCCCCTCGATGACGGCGGGCAGGCCCGCCGCGGCGGCCAGCACCGTCAGGCTCATGACCACCCGGTGGTCATTGTGGCCGCAAAGCGGCTCTGCCGGGGGATGGAGGACACTCTCCCGGATGGTGATGGTGCCCCCCTCGCTCTCGATGTTTCCGCCCAGCTTCCGCAGTTCCTGCTCCATGGCCGCAATCCGGTCGCTCTCCTTGAGGCGGAGGCGTCCGGCGTTGCGGATGACGGTCTTTCCCCGGCACAGCAGGCCCATGGCCATCAGGACCGGGCCCAGGTCGGGGCAGTCGGCCAGATCGATCTCCACCCCGTGCAGGGGACTTTTGACAAAGCGGACGCCGTCCGCCGCCGGGTGAATCTCTGCGCCGCACCGGCGCAGAATCTGGAGAATCACCGCGTCCCCCTGGAGGGTGTCGGGGTCCAGGCCGGTGACGGTGACATCCCCGGCCAAAGCCCCCAGCACCGCCGGGAAGGCGGCCTGGCTCCAGTCCCCCTCAATGGCGGCATCCCGGGCGGTATAGCGCTGGCCGCCCGGCACCAAAAGGGTATGTTCATCCAGCCAGCGGCTCTCCACCCCGAAAGCCGCCTGGGCGGCCCGGGTCATCTGGATGTAGCTGCGGCTCTCCACCGGCGGGCGGAGCCGGAGGGTACTGTCTCCCTCCAGCAGGGGCAGCGCAAACAGAAGTCCGCTGACAAACTGGCTGGAGACATCTCCTGCCAGCTCCAGTTCCCCCGAACCCAGCGGCCCGGCCACCGTCAGGCTGTCCCCGGCCTGTTCAAACCGGAGGCCCTGTCGGGCAAACAGTTCCTGGTAGACGCTCTGGGGCCGCTGCATCAGCCGTCCGCGGCCGGTGAAGGTCACCGGCGCCCCGGACAGAGCCGCCAGCGGAATCAAAAAGCGGAGGGTGCTGCCGCTCTCGCAGCAGTCCACCGGGCCGGACGCCGGGCGGGGAATCCCCACGCCGGTGATCGCCGCCCCGCCGTCCTCCATCCTGACCGCCGCCCCAAAGGCTGCGGCCGCCCCCAGGGTGGCGTCGATATCCTGGCTGTGGGCCAGATGGGTCAGGCGGGAAGTCCCTTCGGCCAGGGCCGCACAGAGCACCGCCCGGTGGGCCATGCTCTTGCTGGGAGGCGCGGTCAGGATACCGGCCGGGGCAGACCCCGGCCTGATCGCCGCCCGCATCCCTTACATGTCCCGGCCGATGGCCCAGGCCACCTGGCGGCACTTGGCCATGGCCTGTGCAAAGGCGTCGGGGGTCAGGCACTGGGCGCCGTCGCTCCAGGCGTGGCGGGGGTCATAGTGGACCTCCACCTCCAGGCCGTCGGCGCCGGCGGCCACCGCCGCGATCATCATGGGTTCCACCAGATTGGCCTTGCCGGTGGCGTGGCTGGGGTCCACCACCACGGGCAGGTGGGTCTTTTCGTGGATGATGGGCACCGCCGACAGGTCCAGGGTGTTCCGGGTGTACTTCTCAAAGGTGCGGATGCCCCGCTCGCAGAGAATCACGTTCTCATTGCCGCCGGCCATGATGTACTCGGCGCTCATGATCCACTCCTCGATGGTGTTGCACAGGCCCCGCTTGAGCAGGACCGGCTTGTGCATCTTGCCCACCGCCTTCAGCAGCTGGAAATTTTGCATGTTCCGGGCGCCGATCTGGACCACGTCCACATACTCCTCAAACTCGGGAATCCGGTCCTCGCTCATCAGCTCGGAGACAATGGGCAGGCCGGTGGCTTCCCGGGCCTTGACCATGTCCAGAATGCCCTCGGTCTCCAGGCCCTGGAAGGAGTAGGGGGAGGTGCGGGGCTTGTAGGCGCCGCCGCGGAACAGGGTGGCGCCGCCGGCCTTGACGCTGGCTGCAATCCGCTTGGCCTGGTCCTCGCTCTCGATGCTGCAGGGACCGGCCATGACGGCGATCTTCTCGTGGCCGCCAATCTTGACGCCGCCGCAGTCGATCACCGAGTCGGCCGGGTGGAACAGCCGGTTGGCCCGCTTATAGGGGGCCGACACCCGGGTGACATTGTCCACCCAGGGATTGGCCAGGATGTCCCGCTCGTCCAGCTTGGTGGTGTCGCCCACCAGGCCAAAGACGTTGTAGTCGGTGCCGGTAATGAGGGTCACCGACAGGCCCTGTTTCTCGAACTTGTCGACAATCTTGTCCAGTTCTTCCTGGGGGGTGCCTTTTTTGGTTGAAATAATCATGGGGAATCGTTCCTTTCTTCTGAAAATCCATCGCTTCTCGGCTGCGGCGCTTTTGCTCCGTCACATCTACTCTCCCACAAAATGGTCTGCCCGGTCCAGGGCCGCAGAAGAAGGATTTATCCAAACAATGGTTCTAGGGCCGCCAGGGCCCGGTTCACCGCCTGTTCCACCGTCCCGTCGTTGCGGATGACGGCGTCTGCCGCGGCCTCATAGAGGGGCCGGCGCTGGGCTTCCATGGCCCGCAGCGCCTCGGGGCTGGAGGACAGGGGACGCCCGCCCCCCACCGTCAGCGCCTCCAGGGGCCGGTCGATGAACAGAATCACGCCGTTCTGGCGCAGGGCCCGGATGTTTTTGGGGTCCTTGACGGTGCCGCCGCCGCAGGAAATCAGCAGGCGGCTCTCCTTGCCGAACCGGGCGGCCTGTTCCGACTCCCGGGCCCGGAAGCCGGCCTCCCCCTCGGCCTGGAAAATCTCGGGAATGCTGCACCCGGCGGCCTTGACGATCTCCTCGTCCAGGTCCACAAAGGTCCGGCCCAGCTTTTCAGCCAGGGCCCGGCCCAGGGTGGTCTTGCCGCTGGAGGGCATCCCGATGAGGGACAGATTCAGGATATCCGCCCGCAGGGCCGCAGAGCCCCGGCGAATCTCGCCTTCCCGGTCTGCAAAGGGAGCGTCCAGGAAATATTCCGCGGCGTATACCGCCTGGGCCACCAGCATTTCCAGGCCGCAGGCCGTCACCGGCACCCCGGCCTCCTCCGCCCGGAGCAAAAGCTCGGTGCGGACGGGGTTGTAGATGACATCCACCACCGCTTCCAGGCCGGACATCCCGGCCACGTCCAACAGGCAGGCCCCCACGTCGGGGTACATTCCCGCCGGGGTGGTGTTGATGACGATCTCTGCCCCCGACCGGGCCGCCTCCTCATAGGACAGCTCTCCTTTGTCGGGGTCGGGATGGCGGCTCACCGTCAGCACCCGGGCCGCCCCTGCGTCCCGGGCCACCGCGGCGGCGGTGTTGTGGGTGCCGCCGGTGCCCAGAATCAGGACCGTCCGGCCCTCAAACTTCACCCCGCGGCTGCTGCACAGCCAGGCAAACCCCATGTAGTCGGTGTTGTAGCCGTACAGCTTTCCATTCCGGTTGACCACCGTGTTGACCGCTCCAATGGCGGCGGCCCGGGGGTCGATTTGGTCACAGTACTCCATCACCAGCCGCTTATAGGGGATGGTGACGTTGATGGCCCGGAAGGGCCGGGCCTCCAGAAAGGCCCTGGCCTCGGCCTCGGTGGGGAGGGGGTGCAGCTCGTAGTGATAGCCGCACAGCCGCTCATGGATGATCTTGGAGTAAGAGTGCCCCAGCTTGGAGCCAATCAGACCATATTCCATCTCAGCAGTCCTCCCCGGTGCGGAATGTGTCCGGCCGCACCATCCAGGTTTCGCCATAGCGGGCCGTCAGCAGGTCCCCGATGGCCACCGCCGCGGCGCAGGTCTGGACCACCGCCGCCCGGGGCACAATACAGGGGTCGTGCCGGCCCTTGATGGACAACAGCGCATTTTCGCCGGCGGTATAGTCCACGGTGCGCTGTTCCTTATATATACTGGGTGTGGGCTTGACCACCGTGCGGAATACCACCGGCATCCCGTTGGTCAGGCCGCCGTTGATGCCGGCGTTCCGGTTGGTCTCGGTGACGATCCGGCCCTCCTCCACCCGGAAGGGGTCGTTGGCCTGGCTGCCCCGGAGGGCGGCAAAGCCGAACCCCTCCCCGAAGGCAATCCCCTTGACGGCAGGCACCGCAAAGGCCGCATGGGCCAGCTGGCTCTCCACGCTGTCAAAGAAAGGTTCGCCCACACCGGCGGGCAGGCCCAGAATGGCCGTTTCCAGCAGGCCGCCCACACTGTCTCCCTCGGCGCCGGCGGCCCGGATGGCCGCTTTCATGGGTTCTTCCACCGCCCCGTCCAGCAGGGCAAAGCCTGCGCCCCGCCCGGCCAAAATGTTGGCCTGGGCGGCCAGAGCCGCCGGGTCATCCCGGGCAAAGGGGGTGTCGTCGATGCCGGCGCACTGGGCGATGTGGGTCACAATCCGAATCCCGGCCCGCTCCAGGGCTCCCAGCACAATGCCGCCTCCGGCCACCAGACCGGCGGTGATCCGGCCCGAAAAGTGGCCGCCGCCCCGGGCATCCTGAAAGCCCCGGTACCGGGCATAGGCGGTATAATCCGCATGGCCGGGCCGGAGCAGGGCCGCGGTGGCGGCATAGTCGCCGCTGCGGGTGTTTTGGTTTTCAATCATCAGGGCGATGGGGGTGCCGGTGGTGTGCCCCTGCACCACCCCCGACAGGATGCGGATCTGGTCCGCCTCCACCCGGGCGGTGGACAGGCCGTCCCCCCGGGCCCGGCGCTGGTCCATCAGGGCGGCCAGGGCTTTTTCCTCCACCGGGACCCCGGCAGCCATCCCGTCCAGGACCGCCCCGATGGCCGCCCCGTGGCTCTCCCCGAAGATGGTGAGGCTCAGATTGGAGCCGAAGGTGTTCTTCATGCTTTCTCCTCCAGCCCCAGCAGGGTCCGCAGCTCCTCCACCGGGATGGTCTCGGCCCGCCAGCAGCCCAGGCCCGGCACCTTGATGACGGTGATCTGGCCGCCCTGGGCCTTCTTGTCGTGGAGCATCTCGGCGTAGACCTTTTCCTTGTCAAAGCCGGTGCGGGTGGGCAGCCCCAGACGGCGGTAGACCGCCCGGGTCCGCTTGCGGAGGGCGTTGCTCTCGATCATGGGCAGCATCCCCAGGGCCACACACTCCCCGTGGAACAGGCCGGTGGTCCGGCGGCCCTTGATTCCCTTGACCGCCTCGATGCCGTGGCCGATGGTGTGACCGAAGTTCAGCGCCCGCCGGGCGCCGTGCTCGGTCTCGTCCTGCTCCACGATGCTCTTTTTGAATTTGAGGCTGCGGTAGATGATGGTATCGATATCAGCGTCGATGTCCCCGTTTTCAAAGATGCCGAACAGCTCGGGGTCGGCCAGCAGGCCGGCCTTCACCGCCTCGGCCAGGCCGTTGATGTAATGGCGGCGGGGAAGGGTGGACAGGGTGTCGGCGTCCACAATCACCAGCCTGGGCTGCCAGAAGGCGCCCACAATGTTCTTGGTGTCTCCCAGGTCCACGGCGGTCTTGCCGCCGATGGAGGAGTCGATCATGGACAGGGTGGTGGTGGGGCAGTTGATGAAGTCAATGCCCCGCATATAGATGGCCGCCGCAAAGCCGGCCAGGTCGCCCACGACGCCGCCGCCCACCGCGATGACCAGGTCGCCCCGGCCCATCCCGAAGGCCAGCATCTGGTTCAGGACCGATTCCAGGGTTTTCATGCTCTTGCTGGCCTCGCCCTGGGGGACGGTGATGATGGTGGACTCGCGGCACTGGTCGGCCACCTGGCGGGCATAGACCGGCGGCACGCCGCTGTCGGTGACCACGGCCACCCGGCGGTTGAGATTGGCGAACTGATACAGGTTCTGGAGGGCGCCGCGGCGCAGGATGATCTCGTAGCTGCGGGCTCCCAGGTTCATGGTCAGCTTGGTGCCGAGAAACGCTTCACTCATTTTGTATACACTCCTAACATGCGTACCGTCCGGCAGGTGCTGTCCAGGTCCCGCAGCAAAGCTTCGCTCTCGGCCCCGGCGGGGTCACCCACCAGCTCGGCATAAAAATAATATTCAAAGGGCATGTGGGGCATGGGCCGGCTCTTGATGGACTCCATATTGAAGCCGGAAGCGCCGATCTTCTGGATCACCGCTGCCAGCTTGCCGGGCTTGTTGTCCACCGTAAACAGCAGGGAAAACCGGTTGCCCCGGGTGGGCTTGTCCCGGCTGATGACAATGAACCGGGTGGTGTTGTCTCCGTCGGTGTTGATGTCGGGCACCAGCACCTCCAGGCCGTAGAGGTCCGCCGTCTCCCGGCTGGCGATGGCCGCTTTGGTCCGGTCGCCGCTCTCGGCCACATACTTGGCGGCCATGGCGGTGTTGGCCATGGCGGTATAGGGCAGCCGCATCTGCTTCAAAAAGGTTTCGCTCTGGGAAATGGCCTGCTGATGGCTGTAGACATGCCGGATCTCGGGCAGGGTGGTGCCGGGCAGCACCAGCAGATTCTGCCGCACCGGCAGGTCGTACACCTGCACCACCCACAGCTCCGGGTGGTTGTAGCACAGATCCAGCACCGCCGAAACATCCCCGGCGTGACTGTTCTCAAAGGGGACCACCCCATAGGCGGCATCTCCCCCGGCCACCCGGGCGAACACCTCGTCCCAGGTGGGACAGCTGACGGCCTCGGCATGGGGGAACAGATTTTTCAGGGCAATGTGGGCAAAGGCGCCCTCCACCCCCTGATAGGCCACCCGGTTCTGCCCCAGCAGAAAGGCCTCGTACTGGCGGGCCACCGCCATCCGGTTGCGGACGTGGTCCAGGTAATAGGGGCGCAGGGCCGGATCTTCAATCCGCCGGGCCGACCGCTCCAAGACCTGTTCCTCCCGGGCCGGGTCGTGGATGGGCAAGCCGTGTTCTTTCTTGTACCGGGCCACCTGCACCACCGCCCGCATCCGCCGCTCAAACAGCGAGGCCAGCTGGGCATCCACCGCGTCGATCTCCCGACGCGCCTGTTCCAGCTCGTCCATCGCGGATCACTCCCTTCCTTGGATGATTCCTTCCAGGTTTCATCGGATTTCTTGTTACTATCAGTATACCATAAAGGGGACGGGGAGACAATCGCGGGAGAGGCAGTTTTCGAGTCTGTTTTCGGCCCAAAATCCGGGAAAATCCACAACACCAAAAACGCCCTGTACGCACAAGGCGTACAAGGCGTTCGTTCACTCCTGACGCGGGGTCCGGGGCCGCAGCTGGGCAAAGGAGCGGGGCTCCCGGTAACAGGGGCTGTAGGGGTTATCCAAATCGGCGGGGCGGGGCACCGGCGGCGCGCCGGAAGCCCGGCGGGGCGGGGCCGGTTTTTTCCACCGGCGGACCACCCGCAGACGCACCCTTTTCACGGCGCCTCCGGCTCTCTGCCCGCTGCATCCTTCTGTCCGTCCCATGGGTTTCCTCACAGGATGGTCTGATCCAGCCGGCTCAGGGCGGCCAGGATATTCTGGCGGACGGCCTGGGGCAGCTGGGTCTGCTCCTCCTTCTTCATGCCGGCGGTCTGGATGGCGGGCAGAATGGTGACCCGGACGCTGCCCGGATGGACAATGCCGCTGTGACCCTCATACAGGGCCCGGGCGCCGCTGATGGCCACCGGCACCACCGGGGACCCGGTCTTGATGGCGATGCGGAAGGCGCCGGCCTTGAATTCCCCTGCGCCTCCCTCCTGGCCTTTATACCGGGTGCCCTCCGGGAAGATGGTGAAGCTGTCCCCCTCCTTGACCACCCCGGCCGCATCCTTCAGGGCCTGCAGCGACCCCCGGACATCGTCCCGCTTGACGTAAACACAGCCCAGCAGGTTCATCCACCGGCTCAGCAAAGGAATATGGGCCAGCTCCTCTTTGGCCAGAATGCCGTGGGGCCGGTCCAGCGCCACCAGCATGATGGGAATATCAAAATAACTCCGGTGATTTCCCACAAACACCACCGGTCCCGACGTGGGAATCCGTTCCCGGCCCTCCACCGTCATCTTGACGCCGGCCACCCGCAGCAGGCCGCGGCACCAGCGGGGAATGTGGTAGTCCACAATCTGCCGCACCGTCTCCTGATCGCCGGCTGCCTTGGCCTTTTCGGCCCGCCGCAGGGTGCCGTAGAACAGCAGCATATAGCCGAACATATAGACATACATTGCGATGGTGCGCAGGATATAGAGAATCCGCAAAGCGTCCCCCTCCTCTTGAAATTGTTGTATTTTTCCTGATTTCTTTTGTATTGTAACACAGTTTCGGGCAAAATGGGAGATGAAAACACTTTTTTTACAAAACCCTTCCGCCCAAGGTCTTGCAAAATCCTCCAAATGCAGGTATTATGTAAGATAAATAAAGGAATCACAGCCGGGGACTGGGCGTTTTGCACAGACTCCCGGGAGAGGGAATCGACAGATGGGACTTTTTCCGAGGGCAAAAGATTTCACAGAGGACCGCGGCGTGGACAAAGACACCCCCCGCAAGACCGGCATCCGCCGTTTTTTTGAGCTGATGGGCCGGGATTTGCAGGACATGTTTCTTGCCCACCTGCTCACCTGCCTGGGCTTTATCCCGGCGATCTGCCTGGTGGGCATCGGCTTTCTCACCAAAAGCCTGTTGGTGATGGGGGCCGGCGCCGTGGTGGGCGGAATGGCAGCCGGCCCGTTTCTGGCCGGCATGTATGACACCGTTCTCCGGGCCCTGCGGGATGAGCCCGGCTACTGGTGGACCACCTACCGCCGGGCCTTCCGCCAGAATTTCAAGGCCAGCATCCTGCCCGGCATCCTGTACTGCGTCGTCATTACCTTACAAATTTTCGTGGTCTATTTCTGCTTCAGCATGCTGGCCGAGGGGGTCGATGCGGGCACCGGTTTGTGGGTGGCCGCCGTTCTGAATCTCCTGGTGTTCCAGATGCTGTTTGCTTACATGTGGCCCCAGGTGGTGCTCCTGGACCAGCCCTTTCCCCAGACCCTGGCCAACAGCCTCCGCTGCATGCTGGCATTTCTGCCCCATGCCCTGGCCGCGGCCATCGTTCAGATTCTCTTCTGGGGCCTGGTCATCCTCAGCATGCCCCTGGGCCTGCTGCTGATGCTGGTCCTGGGATTCTGGTTCCCCTGTGAAATCTGCTGTCAGATCGTCAGTGGCGACCTGGAGCAGGTATTCCACGTGGAGGAGCGCATCCGCGCCAGAAAGGACGCCGAGCTGGCCGCCTATGCTTCCGGGGAGGAAGCGGAGGACGGCCGCCACAGTGACAGCGGCGCATGAGGGCCGCAGGGAGGGAAGGCCGAGGATGGAACAAAAAAACAACCTGATTCTTCAGGGGACCGAGACCTTTTCCCGGGGAGCCCTGGACAACGTGGCCCTGGAAAACGGCTGTCTGGTGCTGGACAGCTCCGCCGGGCGGTATCTGCCCTACGGCAGCTATACCTCGCCCGAGCTGGCCATGCCGGCCTTTTGCAATCTGAATGTCAGCTGGAACGCTCTGGCCCCCGACAACACCATGCTGGAAGTCCGGTGCCGGGTCTATGCCAACAACAACTGGACCAGCTGGATGAGCTTCGGCAAATGGGCCCCCGACTACCCACGTCGGAGCGTCCACACCCAGAGCGAGGACGGCATGGTCTTTCTGATGGGGGACACCGTCACGGTGGCCGCCCCGGACGGCGGCGCCGGCATTCAGCTGCAGGTCAACCTGTCGTCCAACGACGGCAAGGTGACCCCGGCGGTCCGGCTGCTGGCCGCAGCGGTCCGGCCCCTGGCCTGGGACCGGCAGGAGGGAACCGTCACCAACCACCGCCTCTATCTGCCGGAATACAGCCTGGCGGGCCACGATCCCAGCTTTGGCCGGGAGATGGACCTGTCTCTGGTGATGGCCTCCCTGATGAACCGATGGGGAGAGGATATCCTCCCCGAGGAAGTGGCCTACACCATGCTGGACGGCGCCACCAGCAGCGTCCACAACGCCGCCTATGCGGTGGCCGCCGCGGCCTGCTGCGGCTATCCCAGCTGGCAGGGGTGGCTGGATCTGAAAGACCTGCGGGCCCAGATCCATGACGGCTGTTCGGTGGGGGTGGAGATGGAGACCCGGCTGGCCGGCCAGAAAGAGCCGGTCCGGGTCTGGATGGCCCTGCGGGGATTCGGCCACGACGAAGACGTGATGGCCAACTTTGTCCTGCTCAACGATCCCACCGCCGACAGCGGCGCCGTGGCCCGCACCATGGCCGTGGCGGATTTTCAGCGGTATTTCACCGGGCGGGCCATTGTTTTGCGGCCCAAGCCCCGCACCATTGCCACCACGCGGCCCCGCCGCATCCGCTGCGGGCTGGAGGACGCCGGCCATGGAGAGTGGTTTTTCACCCGGAAGGGCGGACGGGACCCTCTGCCCGACACCTTCGGCGGCTGGATCGCCTGTACCATTTACGACGGGGTGGCCCACGCCACCACCGCCCACAAGACGTTTCACCGGATGGAGCGGACGGCAGCGGGCGGGGTTCGGTTTCCCGCCGACCTGGCCGGCGCCGAGGGGCGCTGCTGCATCTATGCGGTGGACCAAACCGGCAGTATGCGGGTGGCCGAGCTGATTCTGCCCCATACCGCCGCCCCCGCCGGCTGATCCGGCGCCGGCCAACTGCTGCAACCTGGCAGCCGGGCCCGTCGCCCGACTGTTGAAAGGAAGCACCGTTTCCCTGCGGCTGTGCGGCCGCGGCGGGAAGGCTTCCTGAACAAGATGGGAGGAACGATTATGGCAAAAACGATCATCACTTTGAGCCGTGAGTACTGCACCGGCGGGCGCTATATTGCACAGGATGTCGCCGACGCTCTGGGCATCAAGCTCTATGACAAAGAGCTGATTACCATGGCGGCCCGGGATTCCGGCCTGTCGGAAGAGGCCGTGGCGGCCAGCGAAAAGCGCCACACCCACAGCCTGCTCTACAGCCTGTATACCATGGGCACCGATCTGCCCCTGAGCGATCAGGTCTTTATCCTGCAGAGCCGGATCATCAAGAAGCTGGCCGAGGAAGGCCCCTGCGTCATCCTGGGCCGGTGCGCCGACTACGTCCTGCGGGAGCGGACCGACGTGCTCCACGTCTTTGTCCACGCGCCGGTGGCATGGCGCCGCGAGTACGCCAAGACCAACCCCATCGTCAAGGCCACCACCGAAAAGGGCATCCGCGACGAGATCGACAAGACCGACCGTCAGCGCGCCGCCTACTACAACTACTACACCCAGAACCGCTGGGGCGATGTCCACAACTACGATCTGAGCGTCAACGCTGCCCTCGGCAAGGACGCCTGCGTCCAGATGATTCTGGCCGCGGTGGAGGCCAAAGAGAAACAGCTGGGCTGACGCTGCGGTTTTCTGCGCAATGGGCAGGGTGCGGGTGCATTCTGCCCATCTTTTGTGTACAGGCCCGGTGCGCAAAAACCGTCTCCCCGTGGAATACTGAACAAGGGACCCGCCCCCAAGGAGGCATCCGACTATGAAAAATCTCAAATGGAATCTCATCCTCATGAGCCTGCTGTATCTGGCCCTCGGCGTCTTTCTGCTGGCGGTGCCCGGCATCGCTCTGAACATCGTCTGCTACGCCCTGGGAGGCGTGGTGCTGGCCTGTGCCGCCGTCCAGCTGATCCGCTATTTCACCTTTGAACACAAGGTCTTTCAGAGCCAGTTCACCCTGATTTCGGGCCTGGTCTGTCTGGGTCTGGGCGGCTTTCTGATCCTCCGCAGCGACATTGTGGTGCGGATTCTGCCGGTGGTGTTCGGCCTGTTCGTCCTCTTCGACAGCCTGGGCCGCCTTCAGAACGCCCTGGAACTGCGCCGCTGCGGCTATCCCAGCTGGAAATGGTTCATCCTGCTGGCCCTCCTCAGCGTGGTGCTGGGCGGCATCATGATCTTTGATCCCTTCGGCGCCATGGAAACCCTGGTGATGGGAATCGGAATCATCCTCATCATCGAGGGCGCCTTCAACCTGGGCGGCGCCATCTATACCGCCCTGGCCATCCGCCGCTTCCACAAGCTCCACCCCGAGACCCAGTCGGTTCTGGAATCGGTCACAGGTCTGGACCTGAATGGCGACGGCGTGGTGGGCGGCGATTACACCTCCACCGACGCGGAGGCCACCGCCCGGGAACTGGACACGGTGGACGAGAGCGCCGAAGTGCACCAGGAATGATTCCGTCTTTCCTGCCGCAGCCCGCGGCAGAAATCATAGGAAAAGGGAAGGGGTACCATGGAAAAATACGACCTGATTATCGTGGGCGCCGGCCCCGCCGGCATTTTTACCGCTGTGGAGCTGCTGCGCCACGGCAGCCAAAAGAAGATTCTTCTGGTGGAAAAGGGGAAATCGGTGGAACAGCGCCGCTGCCCCAAGGCTGAGCTGGGCCACTGCGTCAACTGCCGCCCCACCTGCGCCATCACCACCGGCTTTTCGGGGGCGGGCGCCTTTTCGGACGGCAAGCTGAGCCTGTCCTATGAGGTGGGCGGCGACCTGCCCACCCTGATCGGGGAGAATTTCGCCCAGCAGCTGATCGACTACACCGACAAAATCTATCTGGACTTCGGCGCAGACCCCCATGTAGAGGGCATTTACACCGGCGAGGAGATCCGGGAGATCCGCAAAAACGCCATCAAAGCCGGCCTCAAGCTGGTGGACTGCCCCATCCGCCACCTGGGCACCGAAAAGGCCCATCAGCTCTATCTGGCGGTGGAACAGCACCTCCAGGCCGCCGGGGTGGAGATGCTGTTCTCCACCGAGTGCGAAAACATCCTGCTGGACGGGGATGTCTGCCGGGGCGTCCTGGTCCGGGAAAAGGACGGCCAGACCCGCTCCATCTACGCCGATACGGTGGTGATCGGCACCGGCCGCCGGGGCGCCGACTGGCTGGAAAAGCTCTGTGCCGAACACCACATCGCCCACAAGCCTGGCACCGTGGACATCGGCGTCCGGGTGGAGTGCCGCAACGAGGTGATGGAAAAGGTCAACCGGGTGCTGTACGAATCCAAGCTGATCGGCTATCCCCGGCCCTGGAAGAACAAGGTCCGCACCTTCTGCCAGAATCCCGGCGGCTTTGTGGCCCAGGAGAATTACGACAACGACCTGGCGGTGGTCAACGGCCACAGCTACAAGGAGAAGAAGAGCGAAAACACCAATCTGGCCATTCTGGTGTCCCACAACTTCACCGAGCCCTTCAACCAGCCCATCGCCTACGCCCAGAAGGTGGGCGAACTGACCAACATGCTGGGGGCGGGCCACATTCTGGTCCAGCGGTACGGCGACATTCTGGACGGCAAGCGGACCTGGCCCGAGGAGCTGGCCCGCAGCAACGTCCGGCCCACCCTGCCCGACGCGGTGGCCGGCGACATCACCGCCGCCATGCCCTACCGGGCCATGACCAACATCATCGAGTTCATCAAGATGCTGGACATGGTGGTGCCCGGCTTTGCCGCCTATGAAACCCTGCTGTACAGCCCCGAGCTGAAGTTCTACTCCAACAAGGTCAAGATGGACCAGAACCTGGACACCAACATCCAGGGCCTCCACTGCCTGGGCGACAGCTCGGGCTGGACCCGGGGCCTGATGATGGCCAGCGTCATGGGGGTCCTGATGGGCCGCAAGCTGGCCGAAAAAGAGGGTCTCGCCCTCCGGCCTCTATAACAAATTGTAATATAACATATCGTATAGTTTCCCAAAGCCAGCAAAAAGCCCCCGTCCAGGCCGTGTCTGCGGTCTGAGCGGGGGCTTTGCTGTGCGGGATCGGTCCGGCTGGGACGGGGATCAGTCGTCGATCAGAACGACGCTCTTCATCCGAACGGGGGTGGCGGGCTTATCGTTCCAGTCGGTGCGGACCGAGGCAATCCGGTCCACCACATCCATGCCGGCTACCACCTTGCCAAAGGCGGCATACTGGCCGTCCAGGTGGGGGGCATCCTGGTGCATGATAAAGAACTGGCTGCCGGCGCTGTTGGGATCAGCGGCACGGGCCATGCTGACCACGCCGCGGGTGTGGCGGATGGGGTTGGCCACCCCATTGGCCAGGAACTCGCCCTTGATCTTCCAGCCGGGGCCGCCGGTGCCGTTGCCCAGGGGGCAGCCGCCCTGGATCATGAAGCCCGGAATCACCCGGTGGAAGGTCAGGCCGTCATAAAAGCCAGACTTCACCAGCTTCTCAAAGTTTTCGCAGGTGATGGGAGCGGCTTTTTTGTCGAGCTCGATGTCGATCACGCCGCCGTCTTCCATAGTAATACGAACCATAGTGCTTCTCCTACTCCTTCATCGCAAGCCCCAGCATTCCGCGTCCCGGACGCTCCTGGGGATCCACATACCAAGGCCTGCGCCCTCCGGCCGCACCCAGAAAGCGGCCGGCACGCAGGCTTTTGCTCTCCCGGCAGGCCGGGAAGCGGACGCAGGCGTCCTGTCGACATTTTACCATACTTTCGCCCGCATGGAAAGAGAGAAAAATGGAAACCCTTGCTGAAATCCCCCCATAGCCCTGAAAACAACCCTCTTTTGACAAAAAATGCCGCCCAGCACGGCGGCCGGCGGCATGGTTTGCAGGGGGAGGAGCGGCAGACCAGCGGATCAGCGGTCAGCTACAGCGGAAAGCCGGCCCTGGCCGGGGCTGAGCGCACCGCCAATGGAAGGCCTTTTCCCCGGAAGGGCGCAGGGTCCCGGCAGTGTTCCGAATCGCAACAGCGGCAGGACGGTTTTGCTCCCCGGCAAATTCCTTTTTATGTGATTGATTTCACTTTTGCCAGAGAATGCCCGGTTGTTTTCGGGGGCGTTTCTTCTGCAATTTGTTTTTTCAAAAAACAAATCTTGGTCATTCTTGACAAAAACCCGCGATTCCGAAGGCGCCGGGGCCGCCGTGGGCCGTGATGACGCCTCCCGCCGGAATCCACTGGACCGTCTGCACCCCGCAGCGGCGGGCCGCCTCCTGCGCCGCCTCCACCAGATGCGGGGCCAGACGCGGGGTGCGGACCATCCAGATTTCCCGCCGGTCCAACCGGTTGGCCTGGATATACTCCTCCACCAGCCGGGGGATCAAAACTTCCATCCTGCCCCGCAGCTTCCGGGTGGCCTGGAGCCGCCCCTCCAAAATCTCAATCAGGGGATGGATGCCCAGCAGGCGGCCGCACATGGCGGCGGCATTGCTGACCCGGCCCCCCGCCCGCAAAAATTCCAGCTCCCCGGGGATGAAGCACATCCGCGCCCGCCGGGCCAGGCCCCGGGCGGCCTCCGCCGCCTGGGCCAGCTCCCATTCGGGATGGGCTTCCAGCAGCCGGGCCGTCTCCACCACCACCGCGCATTGCCCAATGGTCACCTGCCGGGTATCCACCGAGGTGATGGCTTCCCGGCCTTCGGCGGCAATCCGGGCGCTCTGATAGGAACAGGTGGTGACAGCCGAATAGGCCAGATGAAGGATTTCCGACCGGGGATTGTGGGCGCGGATGGCATCAAAGGCCCGTTCAAAGTCCTCCGGGGTGCACCCGCTGGTTTTGGGCAGGATGCCGGTCCGGTCGTAAAAGGCACAGATTTCCTCCGCCGGAAAGGTCCCGTCGTCCCGGCTCTCCGACCCGTGCATGGGCACCACCTGAATCCCGTGGGCCGCGGCGAGGGCCGGGGTGATGTCCGAGCCGCTTTCCGCCACCAGAACCACTCGCTGCATCGTCTCTTGTGTTTTTTGAGGGGTTTTCTGTCGATCCTGGTTCATATGGACACGCTCCTTCTCACTGGTTCGGCTGGATGTTCGGTTTTCGCCGGGGCAGGGGTTGGGCCGGCCCTGGGCCCGGGTGTGTCTGTAGTATACCCATCCCACATTGGAAAAAGAATGCGATTCTGTTTTAGAATTGTGAAAGTCATCCCCGGCGGCGGAATTTCCCTATTGACAAACCGGCAGCCCGGGACTATACTGTTTACATCAAAATATTTTGATGTGCGATGAGGACGGTGACGGGATGGAGACATTGTATCAGCAGCAGGCCAAGGTGTTCAAGGCCCTGTGCGACCCCAAGCGGCTGGCCATTCTGGAACAGCTGCGCAGCGGCGAAAAGTGCGCCTGTGTCCTCTTGCAGCAACCCCTGGACCTGACCCAGTCGGGCCTGTCCTATCACATGAAGATTCTCTGCGATTCCGGCCTGGTGGAGAGCCGCCAGGAAGGCAAATGGACCCATTACCGGCTGAATCCCGCCGGGCGGGAGGCCGCCGTCGCCCTGCTGCGGCAGCTGACCACCCCCGACGCCGAGGCCGCCGGCAGCTGCGCCTGCCGCAAATAACCGTTCCCGCCAGCGCCATTCCGCGGAATGGCGCTTCTTGCGGGGCAATGTATCAAAAAATTTTGATTTATCATCCAAGTGAGGTTTGTTGTATGGGTATTTGGACATTCATCCAGGACCAGGTTTTGGGCATGCAATGGCTGAGCGCCGCCATTGGCCGGGGATTGGAGGCCCTGGGGCTGGACCTGTCCGGCCGGCTGGGAGGCAGCGTACAGTTTTTCCTCTACGATGTCCTCAAAATCACCGTCCTGCTCTGCGTGCTGATCTTCTGCATCTCCTACATCCAGAGCTATTTCCCGCCCGAGCGGAGCCGCCGGATTCTGGGCCGGTTCCACGGCATCGGCGCCAACCTGATCGCCGCCCTGCTGGGCACTGTGACCCCCTTTTGTTCCTGCTCCTCCATTCCGCTCTTCATCGGTTTCACCAGCGCCGGGCTGCCCCTGGGGGTGACCTTTTCCTTTCTGATCTCCTCGCCCATGGTGGACCTGGGAAGCCTGGTCCTTCTGATGAGCATTTTCGGCGGGCCGGTGGCCATCCTCTATGTTCTGCTGGGACTGGTGATTGCGGTGGCCGGCGGTACCGTCATCGAGCATCTGCGGATGGAGTCCGAAATCGAGCCCTTTGTCCGGTCGGCCCGGGGCAGCGTCGATCTGGATGCGCCCCATCTGACCCGGCAGGACCGGCTTCTCTACGCCCGGGACCAGATGACCGGCACATGGAAAAAGGTCTTTCCCTACATCCTGATCGGGGTGGGGATCGGCGCCGTCATCCACAACTGGATTCCGAACAGCTGGATTGAAACTCTGCTGGGCAGCCGGAATCCCCTGGGTGTTCTGCTGGCCACCGCCGCCGGCATTCCGATGTATGCCGACATCTTCGGCACCATCCCGGTGGCCGAGGCGCTCTTGGCCAAGGGCGCCCAGTTGGGCACCGTCCTCTCCTTTATGATGGCAGTCACCACCCTGTCCCTGCCATCCCTGATTCTGCTCCGCAAGGCCGTCAAGCCCAGACTGTTGGCGTTGTTCGTCGGAGTCTGCGCCGCCGGCATTGTTCTGGTAGGTTATCTGTTCAACGCGCTCCAATTTCTTTTGATCTGACACAGGAGGTACTTTTACTATGGGACTGTTTGGAAACAAGAAAAACACATCCTGCTGCTGTTCCGGCAGCTGCCAGCCCGGGGCCGGCAATCAAAATGCCGCCGTCAAGGTCCTGGGCTCCGGCTGCCCCAAGTGCCGCGCCCTGGAGGCATCGGCCCGGGCGGCCCTGACCGAGCTGGGGATGGACCCCGCCATTGACCATGTCACCGACTTCGCCGAGATTGCATCCTACGGGGTCATGTCCACCCCGGCCCTGGTGGTGGACGGTCAGGTGGTGTCCTACGGCAAGGTGCTGAGCCAGGAGGAAGCCAAGGCCCTGATTCAGAAGGCCAGAGGGTAACAGCCATGGACCACAAACCCAAAGTCGCCTTTGTCTGCGTCCACAATTCCTGCCGGAGCCAGATTGCCGAGGCCCTGGGCCGCCATCTGGCCGCCGATGTCTTTGACAGCTATTCGGCGGGGACCGAGACCAAGCCCCGCATCAACCCCGACGCCGTCCGGCTGATGAAGGAGATCTACGGCATCGACATGGAACAGACCCAGCGCAGCAAGCTCCTGTCCGAGCTGCCGCCGGTGGATGTGGTCGTCACCATGGGCTGCAACGTCCAGTGCCCGGCGCTGCCCTGCCGCCGCCGGGAGGACTGGGGCCTGGAGGACCCCACCGGCCAGAGCGACGAAGTGTTCCGGGCCGTCATCGCCCGGATCGAGGCCCGGGTTCTGGCCCTCAAAGCCGACCTGCAGGCCGGGACCCAAATCCCCGCCGCACTCTGAAAACGGCACAAACAACAAAAAGCCAGCGGCTTTTCAGCCACTGGCTTTTTGTCTGGCGGAGACGGTGGGATTCGAACCCACGTGCCCTTGCGGACAACTTGATTTCGAGTCAAGCTCGTTGCGACCACTTCGATACGTCTCCAGATATGGGGCCACGGCGTCTGCCTCCGGCATCCGCTACAGCCCTATTATTATAACAAAAACCCGCCGGAACGTCAACCTTCCCGGCGGGTTTTGCGCAAATTTTCTTACTTGCCGGCCAGCAGAATGGCCAGGACGGCCTTCTGGACGTGGAGGCGGTTTTCCGCCTCGGTGAAGATCTCGTCGGCGTGGTCCTCAAAGACCGCGCCCGAGATTTCCTCGCCCCGGTGGGCAGGCAGGCAGTGGAGCACCATGGCGTCGGGCCTGGCCTCTTTCAGGAGCTGGCTGGTCAGCTGATAGCCCTGGAAATCCCGCATCCGGCGCTCGGCTTCCTCCTCGCCGACGGTGTTGTTCCAGACGGCGGTGACCACCACGTCGGCGTCCTTGACCCCCTCTTTGGGGTCGTGGAGGAGGGTGAAGGCCGAACCGTACTTATGGGCGAACATCAGGACATCGGCGGCGGGACGGTAGGCCGGGGGACAGACGCAGGTGACCTGCATTCCGGCCAGCAGGCCGCCCACGATCAGACTGTTGGCCATGTTGTTGCCGTCCCCCACAAAACAGAGCTTCTGCCCTGCCAGGGTTCCCCGGCGCTCCCGGATGGTCATCAGGTCGGCCAGCACCTGGCAGGGATGGGCGTAGTCGGTCAGGCCGTTGATGACCGGCACCCCGGCATACTCGGCCAGCTCTTCCAGGTCCCGCTGACGGTAGGTCCGCCAGACAATGCAGTCGTAATACCGGCCCAGCACCCGGGCGGTATCCCGCAAAGGCTCGCCGCGGGCGGCCTGCAGCTCGGTGACGGCATTCATATAGCTGCCCAGGCCACCCAGCTGGTAGACGCCCACCTCGAAGCTGGTGCGGGTCCGGGTGGAAGTCTTGGAGAACATCAGGGCCACGCTCTTGCCCGCCAGCAGGGGCGGGGTTTTGCCCGCCTTCTGGTCGGCCTTCAGCTCGTCGGCCACGTCCAGGATGTGGTACACTTCCTCCCGGGTCAGGTCGTTCATTTTCAGCAGATGCTTCATGTCGTCCTCCTTGTTCAGGACTGGACCGGGTCAAACCCGCACAGCACCTCATCCAGAATAATCAGGGCCCGCTCGATGTCGTGGGCGGTCACCACCAGGGGCGGCAGCAGACGCAGACGGGTCTTGGCGGTCAGGACCAGCAGGCCCCGCTCCCGGCAGGCGGCCAGCACATCCGCCGCGCTGATGCCGTCCTCGAACTGGATGCCCAGCATCAGGCCCAGGCCGGTGACGGCCTTCACATGGGGCAGCTTTTCCAGGCCGGCCCGCAGCTGGGCGGCGTGCTCCCGCACACCGGCCAGGAAGCTCTCGTCCAGACGGTCCATCACCACGTTGGCGCCGGCGCAGACCACCGGGTTGCCGCCGAAGGTGGAGCCGTGGCTGCCGGGCCCCATCCCGGCGGCCACCTTCTCATTCATCAGGACCGCGCCGATGGGCAGGCCGCCCCCCAGGCCCTTGGCCAGGGTGACGATGTCGGGCCGGAGGTTGAACTGTTCACAGGCCAGGAAGGTGCCGGTGCGGCCCACGCCGGTCTGGACTTCGTCCACAATCAGGACCAGGTCCTTTTCGTCGCAGAGGGAGCGGACTGCCTGGACGTATTCCTGATCCAGGGGCACCACGCCGCCCTCGCCCTGGACCAGCTCCAGCATGACGGCGCAGGTCTGCTTGTCCACCAGCTTGGTCAGCGCTTCGATGTCTCCCGCCGGGGTGTAGACAAAGCCGTCGTTGAAGGGTCCGAAGTAGTGGTGGAAGGTGTCCTGGCCGGTGGCGGTCAGGGTGGCCAGGGTCCGGCCGTGGAAGCTGTTCACCAGGGTGATGATCTGGTCCCGGCCCTCGCCGTAGTGGTCAAAGCTGTACTTCCGGGCCGCCTTGATGGCGCCCTCGTTGGCCTCGGCCCCCGAATTGCCGAAGAACACCTTGCTCATGCCGGTGCGGCGGCACAGCCGCTTGGCCAGCTTGGAGCAGGGGGCGGTGTAGTAGAGGTTGGAGGTGTGCTGGAGCTTGTGGGCTTGCTTGGAAACCGCCTCGGCCCAGTTCAGGTCGCAGTAGCCCAGGCTGTTCACCCCGATGCCGCTGGTGAAGTCCAGGTAATTCTGGCCCTCGGGACCATAGGCGTGGAGGCCGTGGCCCTTCTCGATGACGATGGGGTTGCGGTTATAGGTATGCAGGACGTAGTCGTTGTCCCGCGCAATGACTTTCTCGGAATTCATCTTGTTTCCTCCCTGATCTGGATGCAGTCGTGAATCTTTCCGGCCCGCCGGAAAGGAGAGGGACAGGGGCTGTTATTCCCTGTGGCTGCGGCGGTAGAACCGGGTGCCGGAACCGCGGTTGGAGAACAGCTCCAGCAAAACGGTGTGGGGAACCCGGCCGTCGATGATGACCGCCTCGTGGACCCCCTGGTAGATGGCGTCGGCCATGCCGCCGATCTTGGGGATCATGCCGCCGGCAATGATGCCGGCCGCCTTGTAGCCCTCGATCTCGCTGACCTCCACCTCGGGAATCAGGGTGCTCTCGTCGTCCTTATCCCGCAGCAGGCCGGCAATATCGGTCATGGATACCAGCTTTTCGGCCTTGAGGGCGATGGCGATCTGGGCCGCCGCCGTGTCGGCGTTGACGTTGTAGGGCTGGCCCAGGTCGTCCATGCCCACGGTGGCGATGACCGGGATATACCCCCGGTCCAGCAGGCTGGAAATCAGGGTGGTGTCCACATGGATCACCTCGCCCACATAGCCCAGCCGGGAATCCATCTCGGCGCACCGGAGCATCTGGCCGTCCATGCCGCACAGGCCCACGCCCCGGCCCCGGAGCTTGGCCACCAGGTCCTTGTTGACCTTGCCGGCCAGCACCTGCTGGACGATCTCCATGGTGGCCTGGTCGGTGACCCGCAGGCCCCCCACAAAGTGGCTCTCGACCCCCACCTTTTTCAGCATGTCATTGATGGCCGGGCCGCCGCCGTGGACCAGAACCACCCGGACCCCCAGCAGGGTCAGGGTGACCAGGTCGTTCATGACGGCATTCTTCAAATCCTCGTTGATCATCGCGTTGCCGCCGTACTTGATGACCATCGTCTTGCCATGGTATTTCTGGATGTAGGGTGTTGCCTCCGAAAAAAGGAGGGCCATCTCTTCGTTTTTCATATCTCTCGTTTCCCACTCTCAGGCCCGGTCTCAGGTCCTGTAATCCCCGTTGATCTTCACATAGTCATAGGTCAAATCGCAGCCCCATGCCTTGGCGCTGGCACTGCCCAGACCCATGTCCACCTTCACCAGGATGTCGTGTTCGGCCAGCACTTTGGCGGCCTCCTCCTCGCTGTAGGGGTGATAGGCCGCGTTCTCGCAGACATACACCTCGCCGGCGGCGCTGGACAGCCAGACGCAGACCTTGTCGATGGAGAAATCCCCGGGGGTGTAGCCGATGGCGCAGAGAATCCGGCCCCAGTTGGCGTCCCGGCCAAAGACCGCCGCCTTGAACAAGTTGGAGCAGATGACGCTGCGGGAGACAGCCCGGGCGGTCTTGAGATCGGGGGCGCCGGTGACCTCGCAGGTAATCAGGTGGGTGGCGCCCTCGCCGTCCCCGGCATGCTCGGCGCACATGTGCTCGGCAATGGCGGTCAGGGCCGCCACAAAGGCGTCATAGTCAGGGCCCTCGGCGTCCACCACCGGGTTGCCCGCCAGCCCAGAGGCCATGACGATCAGGGTGTCGTTGGTGGAGGTGTCCAGGTCCACGCTCATCTGGTTGTAGGTGCCGGGCACCACTTCCCGCAGGGCCTTCTGGAGCATGGCGGGGCTGACCGCCGCATCGGTGGTGTAGAAAGCCAGCATGGTGGCCATGTTGGGGGCGATCATGCCGCTGCCCTTGCCGATGGCGCCCACGGTGCAGGTCTTGCCCCCCAGCTCAAACTGGATGGCGTATTCCTTCTTGTGGGTGTCGGTGGTCATGATGGCGGTGGCGGCGTCGGCGCTGCCTTCGGCAGTGGCGGCCAGCTTGGCGGCCGCCGCCGGGATACCCGCTGCAAAGGGATCAATCACCATGGGCTGGCCGATGACGCCGGTGGAGGCGGGCAGCACGTCCTCGGCCGGGATGCCCAGGGCCTCACCGGTCAGGCGGCAGCATTCCTCGGCCAGTTCCACGCCGTTGGCGGCGCAGGTGTTGGCGTTGCCGCTGTTGACCAGGATGGCCTGGGCGTAGCCGTCGGCCAGGTGGGCGCGGTCCACCTTGATGGGTGCGCCGCAGACCTTATTGGTGGTGTAGACGCCCGCCGCCGCACAGCGGACCTCGGCCTTGATGAGGGCCAGGTCGTACTTGGTGTGATTGGCGCGGATGCCGCAATGGACACCCGACGCCGCGAAACCTTTGGGGGCGCAGATGCCGCCCGCAACCTCCTGATACTTCATGCTATTCCTCCTTCGATATCCTTTCCAGTTCCTCTGATTCCGCAGGGTGCGCAGGGGCTGTCTCCCCCAGCGGGGGAGATGCCGCGCAGCGGCAGAGGGGGGACTCCTCTGAACCGTGCGGTACCTTCTGCACCTTTCCCTCAATCCTGCCGGCGCCGGCACCGAGCCCCGACGGGGGGCGGCGGCGCAGCCGCGGGGGATTCCGCTGAGGGCGGGTGGGCGGGATTATTCCAGCCCGGCCGTCTCCTCCAGCCCCAGCATGATGTTCATGCACTGGACTGCCGCCCCCGACGAACCCTTGCCCAGGTTGTCGAACAGGGAGATCAGCAGCATCTGGCTGCCGTCGGGGCTGGCGGTGGTGTACAGCTCGATCCGGTCGGTGCCCTGGAGGGCGCCGGCGGCCAGCATCCCATCCCCGGGCAGCTGGTCCAGGGGATGGACGGTAAACAGTTTTTCTCCGGCGTAATAGTCGGCCAGCGCCTGGGCGATGGCCTCGGGGGTGACGCCGTTCAGCAGCTCCATCCGCAGGGGGACGGTGACCTCCATGCCCGAATAGTAGTCATCCACAATGGGGCAGAAGATGGGGGCCGCCGTCAGGCCCGAAATCACCTTCATTTCGGGCAGGTGCTTGTGATGGAGGGTCAGACCGTAGGCCCGGGGGGTGCTGTAGAGGCCGGGACGGTTGGCGTCCTCATACTCGGCGATCATCTTCTTGCCGCCGCCGGAATAGCCGGTGAGGCTGTGGCAGCTGAAGGGATAATCCGCCGGCACCAGGCCCAGTTCCACCAGGGGCCGGGCCAGCACGATGAAGCCGGAGGCATGACAGCCCGGCACCGCCACCCGGTTGGCGGTGCGGATTTTCTCCCGCTGGCCCCGCAGCTCGGGGAAGCCGTAGACCCAGCCCGGGGCGGTGCGGAAGGCGGTGGAGGTGTCCAGCACCTTGACTTCCGGGTTTACCAGGGGGATCACCTCTTTGGAGGCCGCATCCGGCAGGCAGAGGAAAGCCAGGTCGGCGGAGTTGATGACCTCGGCCCGCTTTTCCACCTTTTTCCGGTCGGCCTCGGCAATGGTCAGCAGTTCCAGCTCGGGGCGGCCGGCCAGCCGGTCGGCAATCCGCAGGCCGGTGGTGCCCGACGAACCGTCAATGAAAACTTTGTAACTCATGCGTTGGCCTCCTCCCAGGCGGCGAGGGCAGCCTCGGCCTGTTCTATCTGACGGCGGACGCTGGCCGCGCCGGGGCCGCCGTAGCTGGTGCGGCCCTCGCAGCAGTTGACCAGATCCACCGCCGCATACACATCCTGGTCAAACAGGGAGCTGTAGCGCTGGAACTCCTCCATCGTCAGCTCCTCCAGGACTTTGTTGTTGGCGATGCAGTCGGCCACCATCTGACCGGTCAGCTTGTAGGCATCCCGGAAGGGCATCCCCTTCTTGGTCAGGTAGTCGGCGCAGTCGGTGGCGTTGATGAAACCGGCGGCCGCGGCCCGGCGCATATTGGCGGGCAGGGTCCGCATGGTGTCCAGCATGGGGGTGATGGTGGTCAGGCAGAGGGACAGGGTGTCGACGGCGTCGAAGATGGCCTCCTTGTCCTCCTGCATGTCCTTGTTGTAGGCCAGGGGCAGGCCCTTCATCATCACCAGCAGGGTGTTCAGATCGCCGTACACCCGGCCGGTCTTGCCCCGGATCAGCTCGGTGACATCGGGGTTTTTCTTCTGGGGCATGATGGAAGAGCCGGTGGTGAAGGCATCGTCCAGCTCCACAAACTTGAATTCCCAGCTGCACCAGAGGATGATTTCCTCCGACAGGCGGGACAGGTGCATCATGCAGACCGCCATGGCGGAAGCCAGCTCGATGCAGAAATCACGGTCGGACACGCCGTCCATGCTGTTGGGGCAGGGGGCGGCAAAGCCCAGCTTTTCGGCGGTGAAATCCCGGTCCAGGGGATAGGTGGTGCCGGCCAGAGCGCCCGACCCCAGGGGGCACTGACTGTCCATCCGGCGGGTGGCGTCGGCAAAGCGGCCCAGATCCCGCAGCAGCATCCAGGCATAGGCCATCAGGGCGTGGCCGAAGGTCACCGGCTGGGCCCGCTGCAGGTGGGTATAGCCGGGCATGACGGCGTCGGTATTTTCGCCGGCCTTCTTGCAGATGACCCGGATCAAATCCGCGATCAGTCCCTGGAGCCGCTTGCTCTCATCCCGCAGGGTGAGGCGGATATCCAGGGCCACCTGATCGTTCCGGCTGCGGCCGGTGTGGAGGCGCTTGCCGGCGTCCCCGATCCGGGCGGTCAGGGTCTGTTCCACAAAGGTGTGGACATCCTCGGCGTTGGGGTCAATCTCCAGCTTGCCCGAGGCCAGGTCGTCCGCGATGGAGGCCAGGCCCCCCAGAATCGCCTCGCAGTCGGCCTCCGAAATAATCCCCTGCCGGGCCAGCATGGCGGCGTGGACGCCGCTGCCCTTCATGTCCTGGGCGATCATCCGCTGATCGAAACGGATGGAAGAATTGAAATCATTGACGCGGGAGTCCACCGCCTTGGAAAAGCGGCCTTTCCAGAGTTGTTCAGCCATGTAGGGCTCCTTTCAAAACAGTATCACAAGACCGGCCCTGTCCCTTTTGGGAAGATTGGCCGGAAAAACGGCAAAGCCGCCGCAGGAAAATCACGTCCTGCGGCGGTGCCGCCGGCATCCCTGCCGGTTGGTGTTACCTTTGCCCGGAAAGTGTGAGGTAACGGGCAAAGGGGAAGAAAGCTTTTCGGTCTTTCCTGCGGATCAGTCCTTGGGCCAGCTCTTGGACAGCTTGGCCCGCTCCTTGATGGACAGGCCGAACAGGTTGATGAAGCCGGCGGAATCTGCCTGGTTGTAGTCCTCATCCTCACCGAAGGAAGCGGTCTGCTCATCGTACAGGGTGTAGGGAGAGGTGACGCCGGCGTTGATCATGTTGCCCTTGTACAGCTTGAGCTTGACATCGCCGGTGACGGTCTTTTCCAGGCTGTTGGCGAAGGCGTCCAGGGCCTCCCGCAGCGGGGTGAACCACTGGCCATTGTAGACGATGTCGGCGTACTTCTGGGCCAGCTGGGCCTTGAAGTGGGCGCTCTCCTTGTCCAGGGTGATGGTCTC
>CALWZL010000014.1 GCA_944385995.1 uncultured Faecalibacterium sp. | reverse complement strand
CATCCCGCCCAGGCGGAGCTGGTTGGTGTAGTCCACGAAGAGGATGCCGTTGTTGACGACGGTGCCCATCAGGACGACGAAGCCCATCAGACTCATCAGGCTCAGCTGCTCGCCCAGGGCCAGCAGGCCCACCATGCCGCCGGTGAAGGCCAGGGGGATGGTGAACAGGACGATGAAGGGGCTCAGCAGGCTCTGGAACTGGGCCACCATCACCAGGTAGACGAAGGGCAGGGCCAGGGCCAGCCACTGGGCCATCTGGCCCATGATGTCGTTGACGTTGCTGGTCTCACCGCTGAGGGCCACGCTGTAGCCCTCGGGCAGGCCGCCCTCGGCCTGCCACTGGTCCAGCTTGTCCTGGAGCTGGCGGGCCTGGACGGTGGTGTTGTAGCCGTCCAGGGTCTGGGCGGTGACGGTGATGCACCGGGTCTGATCCTGGCGGGTGATGGAGTCGGGGGTGGTGCCGTAGGTGATCTCGGCAAACTCGCCCAGGGTGTGGACCTCCGCCACCTGGCTGCCGTCGGCGGCATAGTTGGTGGTGTTGAAGGTCATATCCATCAGGTTTTCCACGGTCAGGGGATCGGTGTCGTTGACCACCTTCACCGTCATGCTCTCGCCGTTGATGCTGATGGTGGTGGAGTCGGTGGAGGTGGTGAGCTTGGCCGCGATGGCCTGGTAGGCCTGGGCCACCGTCAGGCCGGCGGCGCGGGCCTTATCCTTGTCGATGTGGAGTTCGATGGTCTGGTCGCCTTTGCCCAGGCCGGTGGTGGCGTTGGCAAAGCCCTCGGTGCCGTTGACCATCTCCACCACCTGGTCGCTGAGGCTCTGGAGGGTCTCGAAGTCGTTGCCGTAGATGGTGACGGACAGGCCGCTGCCCAGCATGCTGGTGATCTCCGAGATGCCGTCGATGGTCACCTTGCTGGTACAATCGTACTGGGTCATGGCCTCTTCCAGGGCTGCGCCCACCTGTTCGGCGTCCGAAGCGCTGGCGCCGGCCTCCAGCTTGATGTTATAGGCATAGGTGCCGTAGCCGGTGGAGGTGGTGGACAGCAAATTGCTGATGGTGCTGCCCAGCATGCCCACGTCCACCCCGTAGATGGTGGTGTCGGTGGTGACGCCCACTTCCTCCACCATATCCAGGCCCATGGCGGTCTCCAAAATCTGGCCCGCCATCTCATAGGACTGCTCCCGGGTCATGTCGCTGGGGGTGGTGACGCTCATGCTGATCTCAGTGCTGGAGACGTTGGGCAGCATGACCATGCCCATCAGGGTCACACGCCACACGCAGAATGCGAACAGCACCACCACGGCCCCCAGGGGAGCCAGCTTGTGGTCCAGGCACCATTCCAGGCTGGCGGCGTACCTGGCCTGGACCTTCTCAAACCAGGGCATGGGTTTCACTTTGGCTTCCCGCAGGATGGTGGAAGCCGAGGCCGGCACCACCGTGATGGCCACCAGCAGGGAGGCCATCAGGCAGTAGCCGATGGTCAGGCACATGGGGAGCATCAGCTCCCGGGTGATCTGCTCGGTAAAGACCACCGGCAGGAAGACGCACACCGAGGTGAGGGTGGAAGAAACAATGGAGCCGAACACCTGGCGGGTGCCCTGGACGGCTGCACGGGGGGCAGCCACGCCCCGGGCCCGCAGGCGGTAGATGTTTTCGATGACGACGATGGAGTTGTCCACCAGCATGCCGATGCCCAGGGACAGGCCGGCCAGGCTCATGATGTTCAGGTTGATGCCGGTGAAATACATCAGGACCACGGCGAACAGCACCGACAGGGGAATGCTGATGCCGACCACCAGGGTGGGCTTGATGTCCTTCAGGAAGAGGGACAGAATCAGGATGGCCAGAGCCGCGCCGATGGCCATACTGCTGAGGATGCTGGAAATCAGGACGGTGATGTAGTTGCCCTGGTTGGAAAGGACACTGAAATTCAGTCCGTCGTACCGCGCCCCCAGCTCATCGAAGGCGGCCAGGCAGGCATCCGACACTGCGTTGGCGCTGGCAGAAGTGCTCTTGTAGATATTCAGGACCACGGCCCGCTCGTCGTTCAGCCGGGTGAAGGACTCGGCGGCGTTGTCCACCACCGCCACGTCGGCCACGTCCTTCAGGTAGATGTCGGTGACGCCCTCGATGTGGAGCAGCAGGGCGCCCTCCAGGTCCTCGATGCTGTCGTATTCCTCGCCCACCTTCAACAGCCAGGAATTGTCGTCCTTGTCGTCGATGTAGCCGGCGGGCATCGAGAAGTTCTGGGCGTAGATCAGCTGGGACAGCACGTCGATGGTCAGCAGGTTGTTGACATCGGCGTTGGCGAAGGCGCTGGCCTTGGCGGTTTCAAATTCTTCCTTGTACTGGTCGTAGAGCTTCTGGCCCTCCTCCACCTGGCGCTGGGCCTCGGTGATCTGGAGGTAGGCCTCCAGCTGGGTCTGGCTCATCTCGGCGTAGACCGACTCAAACTGATCCAGCAGCTGGGGAACCCGGTTCAGGGAATCCAGCACGTCCTGCATGGTGGAGTAGACCACATCCAGGCTCTGCTGAATCTGCAGCGTGTCCATCAGGTCGCCGGCGGTGGAACCGTCCCCGCCGGTCTCCTGGTCCAGCCGCTGCTGCAGCTGCTGCAGGGCCACCGTCAGCTCGTCGGTCAGGTCCCGGATCTTGGACACCACGTCGATCAGGTCGTCGATGTCCCGCAGGCCGGTGGCGGAAATTTCGTCCATGATCTCGGCCAGGCCGTCCCGCACCCGGGTCAGGGCCTCCTTGATCTCGGGCTCATTGACAAAGGCAATCAGGTTGTCGATGGCGTTCATCAGGGTCTGGACCTTCTCACGGATCTCCAGGGTGGCGTCCGACACCATGCCGGCCACCCGGTCCACCACACCCGATGCAAAGACGTTGCCGAAGGTGTCAATGGCCTCCTGCAGCTGGGCTTTGCCGTCGGCCAGCTGGGCGGCGGCTGCATCCAGCTGATCCTTGGCCAGGGCCAGCTGGGCATCCACCTGCTCCAGCAGCAGGACGTTCAGGTCCTCAATCTTGCTCTCGTTCAGCTGGACCTGGATGTATTTGCTCACCAGACCGGTGGTGGAAATGCTGGACACACCTTCCTGACGCTCCAGCTCGGGGATGACGCTCTCTTCCAGGAAGTCGCTCAATTCATAGATGTCGGCGCCCTCCCGGCCCACGGCCACCGTCATCATCGAGCTCATGTCCATGCTCAGCTCAAAGATGGAGGGGGTCAGGCAGATGTCGGGCAGGCTGTCCTTGTTCTGGTCCAGGGTGTTGGACACCTTGACCAGGGCGCTGTTCATATCGGTATCGGCGCCGAAGCTCAGCTGTACAATGCTGTAGTTCTCCGCCGAAGTGGATGTGATGCTGGATACGCCCGCCACCGTGCCCAGGGCGCTTTCCAGCACCTCGGACACCTCGCTCTCCACCTTTTCGGGGCTGGCGCCGGGATAGACCGTCACCACCATCAGGTAGGGGGTACTCAGGTCCGGCAGCAGGTCGGTGCGCAGGTTGGTCACCGACACAAAACCCATCAGGAACACGATCAGGACCGCGACCAGTACGGTGAATGGCTTCTTAACACTGTATTTTTCCATGAATCTTCCCTTTTTGACTTGCGCCCTGCGCCGCAGTACCGCGGCGGCGCGGGCCGAACGTAGCTGGATGCCGGCAGATGCGGCCAATCGAAGGCCGCCGGCGGGGTCTTTGCGCCCCGTGCATATTTAAAAACGGACAGCCGGGGCAGTTTATTGCAGTCATATTTTTCAATCTGCAAAAACTGTTGTTTCACCCCCTGACAAAGAAAGGTCCGGCGTCGGTGCAAAGAGCCGGAAAGCCGGTGCACCGTTCCGCCGGGAACCCTCCCCAACAGCGGCCGGGGTCGAAAACCGGGAGCCAGCGCAAAACGGCCCGCGTCCATCTCCACAGATCGCCGCAAAGCTCCATTTTACACTTTCTCCCGTCGTTATTTTGGCTGTCGATATCTGCCCTTATGCCCTAATTATACACGAAAGACGGGCGCATGCAAGAGCCAAAATGTGATTTTTTTGGGGATAGACTCCACTTTTTCCTCCATGGCATGATTTTCTGATGGAAAAGCCCAAAATATTGTGATATACTGTTAAGATAGCAGTGGCAGGTGCCGGGGCTCTCTGTTCTGTCCGCGCCCTGCGGCAGGCCTTTCTTCCCCGGCATCCGCGGGGAGAACCCGGCCCGGCAGGCCGTCTTTCCCGCCTGTCCGCCCTGTGCAGACAGATCCCCCGGGACAGCCCGGCGGGCTGCAATCGAATTCACACTACAGTGAGGTTTATATAGCATGAAACAGGCAGTTGCCGTCCGTTTTGAAGAAAACGGAAAAGAAACCTATTTTGACCCTGCGGGGGTGGACGCCCACGCAGGGGATTATGTGATGGCCGACACCGAACACGGGCCGGCCTGCGGCCAGGTCTCCCGGGAGCCCGGCCCCACCCCCGACTATCTGCTCCCCCATCCGCTGCGCAGTCTGGTGCGGATGGCCGACAGCGTGGACATCCGCCGGATGCACCAGCGCCAGAACGAGGACAAGAAGGCATGGCGGATCTGCCGGGAGTGCATCGAGCGCCACGGCCTGGAAATGAAGCTGGTCAAGGTGGAGTATGCCCCCGATCACTCCAAGGTAACCTTTTATTTCACCGCCGACGGCCGGGTGGATTTCCGGGAACTGGTCAAGGACCTGGCCAGCACCTTCCACATGCGGATTGAGCTGCGGCAAATCGGCGTCCGGGACGAGAGCAAGATGATGGGCGGCATCGGCCTGTGCGGCCAGACCTTCTGCTGCAGCCGGTTTCTGAAGGATTTTCAGCCGGTGTCCATCCGCATGGCCAAGGAACAGGGCCTGTCCCTCAACCCCACCAAGATCAGCGGCTGCTGCGGCCGTCTGATGTGCTGTCTGGGCTATGAACAGTCGGCCTATGAGTATCTGAACAGCATCCTTCCCATGGTGGGCAGCACCGTCCGCACCCCCGACGGCACCGGCACCGTGGTGGAGACCAACCCCATCTCGGGCTATCTGCGGGTCCGGCTGGTGTCGGAGGCCCTGGCCCCCAAGTATTACAAGGCCAGCCAGTGCCAGTATATTTCGGGGGGCAAGCGGGCGCCCCGCCGCCCCGATCCCGACGACGACTACTCCGGGATGCGGGATCCCGCCCCGGTGGTGGCCAGCGCCGAGGCCGTGCCGGATCAGGAGGGATAATCTCCCTGTAAAGGCAGCTCCTTGCAGTAGTCCCAGCAATTGTAATCTTGAACAAAAAGTACGATGGAAACTCCCCGAAAATGAGCGGATGGTTTTGTGCATTCAGCCAAAAACGCTGGTTTGTGTTTCGCAGGCGTGCAGTTAGTCTTGCCTTTTCGGTTTGTCTTTGCTACAATCGGCACAGGAACGGACGCCTGTTTCGACGGCGTTTCCTGAGAGAGGCTGGCTGCGGCCGTGCAGGAGCAAACCTCTGGGGGGTGGTTCCCCGCGACATAAGTTCTTGACGCACGGGTCGAAAGGAGAGTTCTATTATGGCACATAAGGTTAGTGACGCATGTATCGGCTGCGGCGCCTGCGAGGGCGCTTGCCCTGTTGGCGCTGTGAAGGTTGAGGACGGCGTGGCTGTCGTCGACGCTGGCGCTTGCATCGACTGCGGCGCTTGCGAGGGCGCTTGCCCCACCGGCGCTATCACCGCTGAATAAGCGGTTTCGCCACAAAGCAGACCGAAGCGGCGGGCCCGAGAGGGTCCGCCGTTTTTTGCCCCTTCCGGCCGGAAAGCGCAGCTTGTCTGTACATCCGGCCTCCAAGGCGTCCAGACATCTCTTTTCTTTTTCAACCAAAACCCGAGCCACAATTTTACAAGCAAAGCTGCGCCTGCCTATGGAACATTCAACTGAAATTTTGTATAATAGGACCACCATCTATTGCACCCCGGTCCACCGGTTCGGCACCGACGCCCTGCTTCTGGCCCGGTTCGCCCTGCCGGGGCGCGGCCAGCGGGCCGCCGATTTGTGTTCGGGCTGCGGGGTGGTGGCCCTGGAATGGCACGACAAGGGCCACCGGGGCCCCTGTCTGGCCCTGGAGCTTCAGCCCGAGGCCAGCGCCCTGCTGGCCCAGGCGGCCGCCGACCAGGAAATCAGCCACATCCGCCCGGTCTGCGCCGACCTGCGGACCTGGACCCCTGACCCTGAGGAGGCGGGGCACTACGACCTGGCGGCCTGCAACCCGCCCTATTTCACCGCCGGACCTGCCAGCCCCGACCCGGCCCGGGCCGCCGCCCGCCACGAGGGCAGCTGCACCCTGGCGGATGTCTGTGACTGCGCCTTCCGGCTGCTGCGGGACGGGGGCAAACTGACCCTCTGCCACCGCCCCGAACGGATGGCCGAGGTGCTGGCCACCCTCCGGGAACACCGGCTGGAGCCCAAGCGGCTGGCCTTTGTCCGCAGCCGTCCCGGCGCCGCCCCCTGGCTGTTCCTGGTGGAAGGCCAGAAAAACCGCCGCACCGGGCTGCGGCTGGAGCCGGATATCCTCATCAGCGCCGGGGCGGCCCTCTACGGCGCCGGCCATGAGGGATGAATGCTGCCGCAGCTGCCTTTATTAGATATCTTCATCTTCATTTTCATCTTCATTGTTAACGCTTTTTCAAAACCATGGATTTTGCAGGTTTTGCCCGGGCAAACCTCTTTGCACCGGGTGAAAACCACCCGCCGGCACCGGGAAACCATCGGTTTTCGATGCCGAAACCAATGGTTTTGGACGCTGCGTTTTTTAACCCTTGATCTTGTGGGAGGACCCTATGGCCGGAACACTCTATATCGTTGCCACCCCCATCGGCAACCTGGACGACATGACCCCCCGGGCTGCCGCCGCCTTTGGCGCCGCCGATTTTGTGGCCGCCGAGGACACCCGGGTCACCATGCGGCTGCTGAACCATCTGGGATTGAAAAAGCCGATGGTCAGCTACCACGAGCACGCATTGAACCGGGGAGAAGGGATTTTGCGCCGGATTGAGGCGGGGGAGACCTGCGCCCTCTGTTCCGACGCCGGGATGCCCTGCATCTCGGACCCCGGGGCCGTCATCGTACGGGACGCACTGGCCCGGGGAATCACCGTCACCCCGGTGCCGGGAGCTTCGGCCTGCGTCACCGCCCTGGCCGTCTCGGGCCAGGACACCGCCCGGTGGGTGTTCGAGGGCTTTCTGCCCACCGAACGCCGCCTCCGCCGGAAACGGCTGGCGGCGCTGGAAGGAGAACTGCGGACCGTCATCTTTTACGAGGCGCCCCACCGGCTGCGGGGCACCCTGGAGGAGCTGGCCGCCGTCTTTGGCGGGGACCGCAGCGTCACCCTCTGTCGGGAACTGACCAAACTCCACGAGGAGATCTGGAAGACCACCCTGGCCGAGGCCGCCGCCCATTACAGCCAGAACGAGCCCCGGGGCGAATACGTCCTGGTGATGGCCGGGGCCCCTGAGGCCGACCCCGCCGAAAACGCCCCCACCCCCGAACAAGCCGCCGCCCGGGCCCTGGCTCTGATGCGGGAGGAAGGCCTGTCCCCCTCGGCCGCAGCCAAAGCTGCCGCCCAAGGCACCCCTTACGGGAAGAGCGAGATCTATAAGCTGCTGCTGGCCCTGCAGGAACAGGACAGCGGCGCAGAATAAAGGAGCATTATCTTCATGACAAAGCTTTTGATCCTGAGCGACAGCCATGGCAGCACCGATGCCGTCCGCCGCATCCTGACCGCCGAAAGCGATGCCGACGCTGTCATCTTTCTGGGCGACGGTCTCCACGACCTGGAAAAAGCCCTGACCGCCACCCCCAAAATGCGGGTTTACTCGGTGGCCGGCAACTGCGATTTCGGCGCCCTGGAACCGCTGGACGGCCTGGCCGCCTTTGACAGCGTGGTGCTGTTCTATACCCACGGACATATGTACGGTGTCAAGTACGATCTGGACACCCTGGCCGAGGCTGCCGCCGCCCGGGGCGCCGAAGTGGCCCTGTTCGGCCACACCCATGTCCCCCTGTCCGAACAGCGGGGCACCGTCCTCCTCTTTAACCCCGGCTCCTGCGGCCGGTGTTATGTGGGCCCCGACACCTACGGCATCATGGTTCTGGCCAATGGCCGGGTGGTCCGGGCCGAACACAAGGAGGTGCCCAAGCGGTGAGCATCAACGAGGTCCGGTTCCTGCGGGAATGTGACAGCACCAACACCTACGCCAAGGAACACATCGAGGAATTCGGCCCGGTGGCCGCCGTCTATGCCACCAGCCAGACCGCCGGCCGGGGCCGCCGGGGCCACACCTGGGTCAATGCCGCCGGCCTGGCCCTCTATTATACCGTCGTCATCAAGGTGCCGGTGGTCCAGCCCGAAACCCTACCCCTGCTGTCCAGCCTGGCAGTCCGCAAACAGCTGGCCCTCCGCTATGGGGTGGACTGCGCCATCAAGTGGCCCAACGACCTCCTGCTGGGGGGCAAAAAACTGGTGGGCATCCTCTGCGAGTCGGTCTCCTACGGCACCAACAGCGAGGGCCGGGCCTACCTGTGCGGGATCGGCATCAATCTGGCCCAGCCCCAGAGCTATTTTGACGGGGCCGGCCTGCCCTACGGCACCTCTCTGGCCCTCCAGGGGGTCAAGGTGGACCTGGACGCCGACCCTTCCTGGCTGGCGGAAGGCCTCACCGACTTCGGCTTTGACCGGGAACTGTACACCTTCGGCCCCGAGGGCTTTGCGCCCTACCGGGAAGAATACGCGGCGGCCTGCGTCAATCTGGGACGCCGGGTCACCTTTGACCTGCCCGGCGGCACCGGCGCGGGAATCGCCACCGGCATCGACGATCAGGGCCGGCTGCTGGTCCGCACCGACGCCGGCCAAGAGCATGTGTTCACCGGGGAAGTCTCGGTCAGCGGGATCTATGGGCATGTATAAAAAGCAGCTTTTATCCCATCTGTAGAATCAATCGGCAAAACAACCGGCCCGGCGTGCACAGCACTTCCGGGCCGGAGACGTTTGTGGTTGTGGATTTCAGCGCCGTCTTCTCCGCCGGCCTCTGCGGCGGAACAGGCCCGGCCCGCCGCCGGTCAGAACGCTCAGCAAGGCCAGCACCAGCAGAATCACCAGCAGCACCGGCATCAGCTTGAGGGTCGCAATGCCGTCGGTGCGAAAATTCGAGATGTACTCCTGATGGGTCACCAGGTCCACCGTTCCCACCTCGTACCCGTCCAGCCAGACGGTGGCGGTGCCCACCACCTGGCCCTCCTGGACGGTGGCCCGGATGCTCTCGGGCAGGTCAAAGGTGTAGGTGACGGCGTCCTCCGGGTGGCCGTAGCCGTTGACGGTGTTGGCGGCGTACAGCTCCACCTCGGACTCGGTCCGGCACTGGGTCAGGGGGACGGTGGCCAGCATGGTTTCGGTGTCCACCAGCTGCCGCTCCTGGAAGGTGGAGAAGGTCCAGTCCAGCATTTCGGCGCATTCCCGATAGATATTGTCCAGGTCCGACCCCAGCACCACCAGGCCGTAGGTGTGGCCGTCCTGCTCGGCAAAGGTCACATAGCACCGCCCCGCCAGGGTGGTGAAACCGGTTTTCATCCCCCGGATGTAATCCCGATAGTAGGGATAACTGGGGTCCAGCATCAGGTTGGTGGTGGTGAGAACCCGTTCGTTGGCGTGGAGGTTGGTGGCCGGAATGGTATACTCCACCGTCTGGGCCACCGTCATATAAGTTTCGTTGGCATAGCAGGCCGCCGCAATTTTGGCCAGGTCTTTGGCCGTGGACACGTTGCCGTAGTCATAGAGGCCGTGGACGCAGGTGAAATTGGTGTCGGTGCAGCCCAGCTCCACCGCCCGGGCATTCATCTCGGCCAGAAAGGCGGTCAGATCCCCGCCGCTGACATCGCTGGCAATCACGCTGGCCGCATCGTTGGCGCTGGCCACCAACAGCCCGTACAACAAATCCATCCGCCGGATGGTCTCGCCGGTCTCCAGGCCGATGGTGGAACCGTTGGCGTTCTGGATATCGGTGAATTCCTGGGTCAGACTGTCCGGGATGGTGATCTCCTGTTCCAGGTCCAGCCCGCTCTCCAGATAGAGCAGGGCGGTCATCATCTTGGTCAGGCTGGCAATGTACCGGGGCTGATCGGCGTTCTGCTCCAGAATCGTCTTGCCGGTGTCCAGGTCGAACAGATAGACCGACTCCTCCGGGTAGGTGGTCTGGATGGGCATCGGATAGGCCGCCAGACCGGGCAGCGCCAGCCAGACGGCCAGCACCAGCACCGCCGTCAGCGCGGCAGCCCGGCGCAGCACCGGGCGGAAAAGTTTGTTCATAACAGGCCTCCTTTGGAGCGGGACAAACGGGTCCTTTTTTTGTTATCATTACAAAGATACCACAAAACAGGAAAAAGAGAAAGGTGGTTTTGACAATGTTCGCTTCTGTATGCGGAAAAACACCCCGGGACCAGGGGGCAGCCTTTGTGGCCGACAGCGCCGTGGTGGTGGGGGATGTGACCCTGGCCCCCGGCTCCACCGTCTGGTATGGCGCCGTGGTGCGGGGGGACGAGGGGTCCATCTATATCGGAGAAAACACCAATGTGCAGGACAACGCCGTCCTCCACTGCGACACCGGCAGCCGGATTGTCCTTCACCGGGATGTGACGGTGGGCCACGGGGCCATCGTCCACGGGGCCGAGGTGGGGGAAGGCACCCTGATCGGGATGCACGCCACCCTTCTCAACGGCTGCAAGGTGGGCAAGGGCTGCATCATCGGGGCCGGGGCCCTGGTGCCGGAAGGCAAGGAAATCCCCGACCATTCGGTGGCGGTGGGAGTGCCGGCCCGGGTGGTGAAAGAGATCAGTCCCCAGCAGCTGGCTTTCTCCCGTCAAAACGCCGCATCTTATGCCGAACTGGGGGCCGCGCACGCCGCAGCCGTCCCGCTGAAAAATGTGAAAACTGAGGAATGACGCGGGTTTTCAGCATCAAACGCAGTCCTGTAAAAAGGCACGGACCTTTTTACAGTTTCTTCACAGGTTTGTAACCATTTTCACGCAAAGACTGGGTATACTACAATCACAAGCCAGCGGGGCCGCAACCGCTGACTTGCACATGATTCCTCCTCACACCCAAAGTAATACCCCACACAGGGCCCTCGTTCAGGCGTACCGCAAGCGTCTGTCCGGGGGCCCTGCGCATTGTTGTCACAATCTGGCAGCCAACACCTGCAATACAATTTTCACATTCACCTGGCGGTCCAGCTGCCAGACGGCCTCCCCGGCCGCCTGGATGGCCTGGGCCGCTTTTTCTCCCTGGAGGGGGGTCACACTGCTGCCCCGCAGGCCCGCCGCCCCATAGGCGCAGAAATCCCGCAGCAGGGCCGACGCCCCCGCCTTATCCTTTTCATAGCCCGCTAGCAGGACCGAGGCGGCGTAGTTATCCGAGGCGGCCGCGGCTTTGGCCAGGGCCTCGGCGGCCTCCAGCTGTTTCCGCCGGGCCGGGTCCCGGGCCGCCGCCAGCACCGCGCCGATCCGCCCCTCAAAGAGGTCGGACAGCCGGGCGGCGGTCTTTTTGTCCACCCCCTGGCCGGCACAGAAGGCGGCGCATTCCTGAACCGGCACCGGCGCCAGGGCAAAACTGACGCACCGGCTCCGAATGGTGGGGAGCACCCCCGCCAGAGACTGGGCCGTCAGGACAAACAGCACCCCTTCGGGGGGCTCCTCCATCACCTTCAGGAGGGCGTTGGCCGATTCGCCGTTCATCCGCTCGGCATGGTACAGCAGCACCGCCCGGCCTTCGGCCGAAAGGCTGGTGTTGAAAATTTCGCTCCGCATGGCGGTCACCTGGCCCACCAGGTACCGGCCGCCGCTGCCCATCCCTTCCACCGAGATGGCCTCCCGGACCACCCCGGTTTCCACCCGGCCGCTGGTCCGGTCGCCGGCTTTGGCCACCGCTTTGCAGCATTCTCCCCGCAGCAGGGCTTCCGCCGCCGGGCCGCCTGCCGGGTAGAGATAATCCGCCGCCATGCACCGGGCTGCAAAGCCTGTGCCCAGGCCCTGTTCCCCGATCAAAAGCAGGCTGTGGCTCAGCCGCCGGCCCGCCAGCATCCGGCTGACCTCCTGTTTCAGGGCCTCGTTGCCCGCAAGCCGGTCCAGCATCATCCCAGCCGCCTCCTTTTCCAACATCCCTTTTCCATCGGTCCCGGGCTTTATCTCCGGTTCATCTTTTTCCACTGCCGCCGGCGATACCAGGCCCGGAGATTGGACCAGAGCAGCGGCGCAAAGAACAGCACAAAGCCCACCATGGACAGCAGATAGTTCAGCTTGCCCATCCAGCCGGCCGACAAAAAGCTCAGCACCCAGATGGCGCCGGCAAAAATCCCCAGGTACTTGACCCGCAGGGGAATAAAGAAGAACAACAGCACCTGCATTTCAGGGTAGAGGATGGCAAAGGCCAGCAGGAGCGACAGCTCCAGACAGTAGGTGTCGGCGCTGCCGGTCACCAGACAGGCCAGAATCGCCCCCAGCATCCCCGCCAGAATATAGAGGTTGAACCGGAAATCGCCCCAGGCCGCCTCCAGGGCCGACCCCACAAACCACAAAAAATAGGCTGCAATCACAAAGTTCAGGATGCTCCCCGAGGAGAAGGGCACAAACAAAAAGGTCACCAGCCGCCAGATCTCCCCCGCAAAGAGGGCCGCGCGGTTCAGGGTGAGGGAGAGGGCAATATAGCGGTTGACAAACAGTTCCACCGCGTAGACGACGATTTGCCCGCCCACCAAAAACGCGATCAGGTTCGGAATGCAGTAGCGGCCAAATTTCCGCTCGAGCTTGGTCAGCCAGTTCATAGGACGCCTCCCACTTGACATACAGGATTGCGGCCCGGGGGTTGTGAAAAACCGGGGCCATGGTTGACTTTTATTGTATCATGTTTGGGCGGGCCATTCAACCGGGCGGGGAGTTTTTCACTCTTTCCACCGGGTTTTCCACCGTTTTTACTGGCAAGGGGAGGATTTTTCCGCCCCTTTTCCACTCTTTCAACGGAGTTTTCAACATCTCCAATTTCCAATCCTTTATACCTGAGGTAAAGCTTTCCACCCTTCTGCCGCCCCAAAGGCCCATCATTCCCCCGCCTGCTGCTAAAATTTTGTAAGTTTGACCGTCTGTTTCTGTTTCTTTCAAAATGCGCCAAATCCTATTTCTTTCCCAGGTTTTCCGATTCGGAATAGGAAAAATCACACTTTTCAACACCGGCTTTTTCCCACCCCCTCTTTTCTGCGTGTGGAAAACTTTTCTCTTTTTTCACACAGACTTTTTATTTCCTAGTTAAATTATAGGATTGACACCCTGTATCTTTTCAGGTATAATTCCCTTGCGAGGAAAAAAAGCCCTCAAAAGGGCCCATACTCCCTCCATGCAAACCATATTCCACACGAGCTCCTTTTTTCTCAAGAGGGGCGCAGCTTCAACGAGGTGTCATTCCATGCTGGAACTCGAGCATATATCTTTTGATGTCCCGGGCGAATCTGGTCAGAAAGAGATCATCCGGGATATCTCTCTCACCATCCCCGACCGGTCTTTCGTAGCCATCACCGGCCCCAACGGCGGCGGCAAGTCCACCCTGGCCAAGCTGATCGCCGGCATCGAACAGCCCACGTCGGGCCGCATCCTCTTTGACGGAGAGGATATCACCCGCAAGACCATCACCGAGCGGGCCAATATGGGCATCAGCTATGCCTTCCAGCAGCCGGTCCGGTTCAAGGGCATCCAGGTGCTGGACCTGCTGCGGATCGCAGCGGGCAAAGACCGCCCCCTCAGCATCACCGACGCCTGCGCCTACCTGTCCGAGGTGGGCCTGTGCGCCAAGGATTACGTCAACCGCGAGGTCAACGCCAGCCTGTCAGGCGGCGAGCTGAAGCGGATTGAGATTGCCACCGTCCTGGCCCGGGGCCAGAAACTGTCGGTCTTTGACGAGCCGGAGGCCGGCATCGACCTGTGGAGCTTCCAGAACCTGATTCAGGTGTTCGAGCGGATGCAGCAGAAGAACACCGACGGCTCCATTGTGGTCATTTCGCACCAGGAACGCATCCTGAACATCGCCGATGAAATCGTCGTGCTGGCGGCCGGCAAGGTCACCCAGCAGGGCCCGCGGGCCGAGATTCTGCCCGGGCTGCTGGGCACCACTTCGGCCGTGACCGCCTGCACCGCACTGGAACAGGGAGGCAGAGACGCATAATGTTGGACAATATTGAAAAGCAGATTCTGGCCGAGGTGGCCGATCTGCACGGCATACCCGAGGGCGCCTACAACATCCGCGCCAATGGACAGGCCGTCGCCCGCAATTCGACGGCCAACATCGACATCATCCCCAAGGCCGACGGCACCGGCATCGACATCCACATCAAGCCGGGCACCCGTCACGAGAGCGTCCACATTCCGGTGGTCCTCAGCGAGAGCGGCCTGAAGGAGACGGTCTACAACGACTTTTTCATCGGGGACGACTGCGACGTGCTGATCGTGGCGGGCTGCGGCATTGACAACTGCGGCAACCAGGATTCGGAGCACGACGGCATCCACCGGTTCCAGGTGGGCAAAAACGCCCGCGTCCGCTATGTGGAAAAGCATTACGGCCAGGGCGATGGCATGGGGATGCGCATCCTCAACCCCGTCACCGAAGTCCATCTCCAGGAGGGCAGCTCGATGGAGATGGAGATGGTCCAGATCAAGGGCGTCGACTCCACCAACCGCAAGACGGTGGCCGACCTGGCCGCCGGCGCCCGGCTGGTGGTCCGGGAACGCCTGATGACCCACGGCCGTCAGGTGGCCATCAGCGGCTATCAGGTCACCCTGGACGGGGCTGGTTCCAGCGCCGACGTGGTGTCCCGCTCGGTGGCCCGGGATCACTCCTATCAGAAGTTTGACGCCCTCATCACCGGCAATGCACCCTGCTCGGGCCACTCCGAGTGCGACGCCATCATCATGGACCAGGCCCGGGTGCTGGCGGTCCCCCAGCTGGACGCCAACGACCTGGACGCCGCCCTGATTCACGAGGCCGCCATCGGCAAGATCGCCGGCGACCAGATCACCAAGCTGCTGACCCTGGGTCTGACCGAGGAAGAGGCCGAGGAACAGATCATCCAGGGCTTCCTGAAGTAAGGTCCCCGCCGGGTCTCTGTCCTTGCAGACAGCCGCCACAAAAACGGCGATGCTGGGAAAATCATTCGTTTCTGTCCAACTTCTGACACAAAAATATAGAATTTTCAGTAAAAATGTAGTATACTGAATCTATCCCATCGCTCGCTGGCAGGCGCGGCACCCGTTGGCCCCAGCAGGGAAAGACAGACAGAAGAGGGAACAGAATACGCAACGCAAGTTTGACAGAGAAGGTGGAGGATTCATGTTTCGTGGAGCAAACCGGTTTGAACTGGATCAGATTATGGAGGTCTATGCCCGGGCCCGGGCATTCATGGCCGAAAACGGAAACCCGAGCCAGTGGGGAGACGAATACCCTTCGCGGGAACTGATCGAGGAGGACATTCTGTCCAACCGATTGTTTGTCTGTGTCATCAACGGCGAGCTGGAAGCGGTCTTCGCCTTTGTTCTGGGCGAAGACCCTACTTATAAAGTCATCGAGGACGGCCAGTGGCTCAGCAATGGGCCCTACGGCACCCTGCACCGGCTGGCATCCGCCGGCCACCGCACCGGGGTGGGCCGTCTGGTCATCGAGTGGTGCCTGGAGCACTGCGAGAGCCTGCGGGCCGACACCCATGCCGACAACAAGATTATGCAGCACGTGCTGGAGTCCAACGGCTTCTCCCGCTGCGGCATCATCCATCTGGCAGACGGCTCGCCCCGCATCGCCTATCAGAAGCTGGGCATTCGCCAGTCCCTGCGGGAGTGACCGCCGGACGGCAGACCAGAACGCATTCCAAAGGGGACGGCCCGCGCCGTCCCCTTTTTGTTTGGCTTTTTGTTTGGAAAGAAGGGAGAGGTCATGAAAATTACAGAGATTCGTTTGGGCCGACTGTCGGTCCCCCTGCGGGTGCCCTTCAAGACGGCCCTGCGGACGGTGAACCGGGTGGAGGACATTGTGGTGGAACTCCACACCGACACCGGCGAAGTGGGCTATGGCGAAGCGCCCCCCACCGGCCCCATCACCGGCGACACCGCCGGCGGCATCCTGGGGGCCATCCGGGAGCTGATCGCCCCGGTGATTCTGAACCAGGACGTGGACCACTTTGAGACCCTCACCGCCAGGGTCCAGAAGGCCGGCGTCCACAACTCCAGCGCCAAGGCCGCGGTGGACATGGCCCTGTGGGACCTGTACGGCCAGCTGCACCGGATTCCGGTCTACAAACTGCTGGGCGGCGCCCGCCGCACCCTGGTGACCGACATCACCATCAGCGTCAACCCGCCCGAGCAGATGGCCCGGGACGCCCTGGACGCGGTGGCCCGGGGCTACGACTGTCTGAAAGTGAAAGTCGGCGTCGACCCGGCCCTGGACACCGCCCGTCTGGCCGCCGTCCGCAAGGCGGTGGGGGACAAGGTCTGCATCCGCATCGACGCCAATCAGGCCTGGACCCCCCGGCAGGCGGTCCGCATCCTGAACGAGATGCAGGACCGGGGCCTGGCCCTGGAACTGGTGGAACAGCCGGTCCCGGCCGCCGACCTGGAAGGCCTGGCCTATGTCACCCGGAACAGCTGGGTACCGGTGATGGCCGACGAGAGCGTTTTCAGCCCCGCCGACGCCATGAAAATCTTCCAGAACCGGGCGGCCGACTACATCAACATCAAACTGATGAAGTGCGGCGGCCTCACCAACGCCCTCCGCATCGCCTCCGCGGCGGAAGTCTACGGGGTGGAGTGCATGATCGGCTGTATGCTGGAGGCAAAAATTGCGGTCAATGCCGCGGTGGAGCTGGCCTGCGCCCGCAGCATCATCACCCGGGTGGACCTGGACGGCCCCGTCCTGTGCAGCGTGGACCCCATCCGGGGCGGCGCCCGGTTCAACGAGCGGGAAATCACCGTCTCGGACGCCCCCGGCCTGGGCATCCGCGGCATCTATCCCGGCTACTTTTCGGAAGAACCCTGACCGCTCCCTCTGGTCCTTTGGAGTCTCTGATGCCCTATAGAGGATGCAGCAGACGCGCGGCGCCCGCGAACAGCGGGCGCATATAGAATCGGAGCGGCGGGCAAAGGCCGATCAGAAAAAACACGTTCGCCATTGGATGCCCTGAAAGTTTCTACGGGCCAAGAACGATTGTTTTTTCCGGCCTTTGAACGCTGCGACTTCCTCATCTGGGTCCAGGATTCCATCCTCTTGCGCTTAGCCGATTTTTGCTTCGCGCCGCGGCGGGCGCTTGCAAAAACCGGAGCGCTGCGCCAGCGGCGGCTCCCTGTTTCGTCCACTGGACGCGGTCGCCGCTGCTGCCCTGGTCGTTAGGGAGGGTAGGGAGTCCAGAGGCTGCGAAGTCGAGGCGCTGCCTGCGGCAGAAACAGCCGAGGCGGAGCAGGGGCCGCGGTCTGCTTTTTGCGAGGGCGCTGTGCCGCCCGAAGCAAAAACAGGGCACCGCAACCCGGACCTAGGGAGGGGGAATCGAAACCCCCTCCCTGGCCCTCTGGCCCAGCGGAGCGACCAAACGGGCCTGAATTGTGAGGAAATATTCCCGGTTTTTGCCGGGCATTTTCCACAAAAAAGGCGCCGCTGCGGCACAAAATTCCCCTCTGCTGTACATTTTGACAAAATCATCTTGACCTTTCAGGGCAGAATAGATAATATTAAGTTGGAATACAGCGTGTCTCCGGCATTCCGGCATCAGCGCTCATCATGCGTGAGCTCATCCAGGAGACGAACCAGTGCAAATGGAAGGACGATCTATGACAAACGCAGAAAAACTTGCCCTGCAAAAACACGCCTGCCGCATTCGCATCGGCGTGATTGAGAGCACCCACAGCGCCAAATGCGGCCATCCCGGCGGCAGCCTGTCCATCGCAGAGGTGCTGTCCTTTTTGTACTTCCGGGAAATGCGGGTAGACCCCGCCCATCCCGACTGGCCCGAGCGGGACCGGCTGGTCCTGTCCAAGGGCCACGCAGCGCCGGCCCTCTATGCAGCCCTGGCCGAGCGCGGCTTCTTCCCCACCGAAGAGCTTTTGACCCTGCGCCAGATGGGCAGCCGCCTCCAGGGTCATCCCAATATGAACACCGTTCCCGGCGTCGATATGTCCACCGGCAGCCTGGGCCAGGGCATTTCCGCCGCCTGCGGCATGGCCCTGGGCGCCAAGGTCAAGGGCCTGGACGACGTGCGGGTCTACGCCATCGTCGGCGACGGCGAGATCGAGGAAGGCGAGTGCTGGGAGGCATTCATGTTTGCATCCCACTACAAGCTGGATAACCTCTGTGTCTTTCTGGACCTGAACCACCTGCAGATCGACGGCAGCATCGAGCAGGTCATGAACAGCGCGCCCCAGGACAAGAAACTGGAGGCCTTCGGCTTCAAGGTGCTGTCCATCGACGGCCACGACTACGACCAGATCGAGGCCGCCGTGGAGGCTTTCCACGCCGAAAAGGGCCGCCCCACCTTTATCATTCTCAATACCACCAAGGGCAAGGGTGTCTCCTATATGGAGAACGCCGTGGATTGGCACGGCAAAGCCCCCGGTGATGCCGACTACGCCACCGCCATGGACGAGCTGAAGGCCGCCCTGGCCCAGCTGGAAAAGGAGGAGGGCTAAGATGGCAGAAGTGAAAAAGATCGCGACCCGCGACAGTTACGGCGCCACCCTCCGGGAACTGGCTGCCGAGCACCCCGAACTGGTGGTGCTGGACGCCGACCTGTCGGCCGCTACCCGCACCTCCATGTTCCAGGCTGTGGCCCCCGAGCGCTTCTTTGACTGCGGCATTGCCGAAGCCAACATGATCGGGGTGGCAGCCGGCTTGTCCACCATGGGTCTGACCCCCTTTGTGTCCAGCTTTGCCATGTTCGCCGCTGCCCGCGCCTATGAGCAGATCCTGAACTCCATCGCCTATCCCCATCTGAACGTCAAGATCGGCGCTTCCCACGGCGGCATCTCGGTGGGCGAGGACGGCGCATCCCATCAGTGCTGTGAAGATTTCGCCCTGATGCGCTCCCTGCCCGGCATGACCGTGATTTGCCCCTCCGATGACATCGAGGCCCGGGCCGCTGTCCGCGCCGCCTACGAGATGGAAGGCCCGGTCTATCTGCGGTTCGGCCGTCTGGCTGTCCCCGTGTTCCATGACCCCGACCACTACACCTTCACCATCGGCAAGGGCGAGAAGGTCACCGAGGGCAACGATATCGCCATCATCGCCACCGGCCTGGAGGTCAACGAGGCCCGCATTGCCGCCGAGCACCTGGCAGCCCAGGGCATCGGCGCCCGGGTGCTGAACATCCACACCATCAAGCCCCTGGACGAGGATTTGATCCTCGACGCCGCCCGCGACTGCCGGATGGTCATCACCTGCGAGGAACACAGCGTCATCGGCGGCCTGGGCGAGGCTGTCTGCTCCCTCCTCAGCGAAAAGATGCCGGTCCCTGTCCGCCGCATCGGCGTCCAGGACCGCTTCGCCTGCTCCGCTCCCGCATGGGACCTGATCCACGCCTTTGGCCTGGATGCAGCTACCATCGAAAAGACCGCCCACGAGATGCTGGGCTACTGATTTTCCTTCGGAATCAAAGGCACAATGAGAGCCGCTGCTATCGCAGCGGCTCTTTTTCGTTTTCCCGCACCAAAAAAGCGGCGCGCCCGGGGTCAGGGCGCGCCGCTGAGGGGTTTTGGGGTTTGGGGTCACTCTTTTATACGTCCAGCAGAGCCAGCACGCCGGCCTTGGGACGGGAGCCCACCGACTGGTTCACCAGCTTGCCATTCTTGAACACCAGCAGGGTGGGGATGCTCATGACGCCGAATTTGGCGGCCAGCTCGGGCTGCTCATCCACGTTTACCTTGCCCACCTTGACATCGGTCCGCTCGTCGGCCACCTGGTCTACAATCGGGGACAGCATCCGGCAGGGTCCGCACCAGGTTGCCCAGAAGTCCAGCAGGACAGGCTTGTCGCTCTGGAGCACTTCATTGTTAAAATTATCCTTGGTAATGGTTACAACAGACATTTCTTCTACCTCCCACATTTCTGGCGCGCTGTGCGCGGCTCGTTGTTTTTTCTGGGATTAGTATAGCCCAAAGGGGCCCGCCTTTCCGTAACTGCGTCACGAAAAATCCCGCACGCAAAAAAACAAGCGCCTTGCCGTCAAAAGGCCTGGCGCGGTGTTTCTTGTTTATACAACGATATAAAGTTATATATAGCACGCATGTGCACACAAGTCAAGTCTAAATGCGATTTTTTCTCACTTTTTGGCATGGCGCACAAAATTGTGGGTTGATTTTTGCAAGTTTTTGCTGTAAACTTGTAACAGTAAACTAGCGGGTTCGACGCCTCATCCGCTTTTTGAAATGTCCGGCGGATCAAAAAAGCCTGTTCGCCGGTGCCCCAGGCAGGCAGCAGAGAGGAAGACCTTTATGCCCCGTTCCAAATTTGGTGATATCTACCGCGATTTAAAGACCAAAATTGAAGATGGTGAGTATCCCTATCAGTCCCTTGTTCCCTCCGAGAACACCCTGGTCACCGTGTACGGATGCTCACGCAACACCGTGCGCCGCGCTCTGGCCGGACTGATCGAGGCCGGCTATGTTCAGCCCATCCAGGGCAAGGGGGTGCGGGTGCTCTATCGCCCCGCAGGCAAAGCTCCCTTTACCCTGGGGCGGATGGAGAGCTTTCACGAAACAGCGGTCCGCTGCCGCACCAATTATCAGACAAAGGTCGTCCATTTCTCGATGACCCAGACCGACAACGCCCTGGCCGCCGCCAGCGGCTTCCCGGCCCGGGTGGATGTCTATCACATTGAACGGGTACGGATTGTGGAGGGCCGGGCCCTGATCCTGGATGTCAGTTACTTTCTCCGGTCGGTGGTCACCACCCTCACCCCTGAGGCCGCCGAACAGTCGATTTATGCCTATCTGGAAAAACAGCTGGGCATCCAGATCATGACCAGCAAGCGGACCATCACGGTGGAGCGGGCCACCGCCGACGACCGCCTCTACCTGGACATGGGCAGCTTTGACTGCCTGGCCGTGGTCACCAACCAGGCCTTCAACGCCGACGGCATCCTGTTCGAATACACCGTGTCCCACTATCACCCCGAGTACTTCCGCTTTCAGGACACGGCCTGCCGCCGCACCAAGCAGACCGATTGATCTGTCTTTGCATCACCGCACCAAGGAGCCGCTGCGCCCAAAAGCAGCCGGGCTCCTTTTTGATTTTCGGGGGGCGGGGGACAGGTCCCGGATTGCTTTCTACCCATTTATGCGGTATACTGAACCTAATGGAATCATCTGCCGCATTTTCCTTCTGCCCTTCCGTTTGCAGGGGCCGGAAGGAACCAAAGGAGGGTTTACGTTATGACCAATGCAACACTCGAAACGCTGAAAAGCCGCCGCAGCTGCCGCGCCTACAAGCCGGAACAGATCTCCGAGGAGGAGCTGTCCGCCGTTCTGGAGGCCGGCACCTATGCGCCCACGGCCATGGGACTCCAGAGTCCCAAGATCGTGGTGATTCAGGACCCCGAGACCCGGGCCCTGCTCTCCCGGATGAATGCCGCGGTGATGGGCCGAGAGGGGGCCGACCCCATGTACGGCGCCCCCACCTACCTTCTGGTGCTGGCGGACGCCGCCCGTCCCACCGCCCAGCAGGACGGCAGCCTGGTGATGGGCAACCTGATGAACGCCGCCGCCAGCATCGGCCTGGGCAGCTGCTGGATCAACCGCGCCCGGGAGATGTTCGACAGCGCCGAGGGCAAGGCCCTGCTGGCCAAATGGGGCATCGCCGGGGACTGGCAGGGGGTCGGCTTCTGCATTCTGGGCTATCCTGCCGCTGATCCCAAGCCCGCCGCACCCCGCAAGGCCGACTATATCGTCCGGGTCTGATGGGCCGGGAACACCTTCCCCTGATTTCCCCGGACGGAGCCGGGCTGGTCCGTCTGGAAGGTTCCGAGGGCGCGGCGCAGCTCTACGAGCTGGCCATCCGCCAGGAGGAAGGCGCCGGGCTCTGGGTCCGGGGCGCCGATCTGACCGGTGAGGACCTGGAGGGCCTGACCCTTTCCCGCTGCCTGCTGGAGGGCTGCCGCTTCACCGGCGCCGGACTGCGCCGCCTCTCCCTGACCGACTGCATCCTGTCCCGCTGCGACCTGTCAGGAGCCCAGAGCTATGACGGCGGCTTTCACCGCTGCCGCTGGCAGGAGAACAAGGCCCTGGGCTGCAATTTATCCGGCCTGCATGCCCGGGACTGGAGCTGCACCGACTGCCGTCTGGACGCCATCCGGCTGGACGGGGCCAGTCTGGAGGGGGTGCGGTTTGCCGGCTGCAATCTGGCCGGGGCCAATCTCGGGGGCCTGCGCTGGAAACAGCTGGAGCTGACCCAGGTCAATCTGTCGGGGGCCAGCGTGACCGGCACCGCCCTGAAGGGGCTGGATCTCCGGTCCTGCTGCCTGGAGGGCCTGGCCGCCGGCGACTCCCTCCGGGAACTGCGGGGCGCCATCGTGGACCCCATCCAGGCCGCCGAACTGGCCCGTCTGCTGGGCCTCGACATCCGCTGAACCAAATCCCACCCTGAAAGGAACGCTATGAAGCCTGATTACAAGCTGGTCGCCAAGGCCAAATATATCCATCTGACCGCAGACCTGGCCGCTGAACTGTGGCAGGAGTGCTACAAGAAATACTATCCCCCCAAGCAGCTGTCCGCTCTGATCCAAAAGCTCCAGAGCGCCGACGCCATCGAGGAGGACATCGACAACGATGTCAATTATTTTGTGGTCCAGATGGGCGGCAAGCCCATCGGCTATTTTGCCTGGAAGATGGACAACACCGCCCTGCATCTGCTTCACATCTATCTGCTGCCCGCATGGCGGGGCAAGGCCCTGGGCCGGGACATTCTCAGCGCCTGTGAGCGGCTGGCCCGCAGCGACGGCAAGGGCCGGCTTTATACCGAGGTCCACACCAAAGCCCTGCCGGTCCTGGCCTTCTTCAAGGAACGGGGCTACCGTCCCGGCGCGCCGGTCCAGAACGATGTGGACGGCATTCTGATGGACCTGACCCCGATGGAAAAATTTCTCTGATTTCAGCCCATTTACCATTTGATGATTGCAATTCCGCCCGGCATGGTATACACTTACACTCAATCAGGCACGTGCACTTGCAGTCAATGAGGATAACAGCATGGGAAAAGATCATCCAACCGGCAAATCCGGCCTGTATCAGGCCATCCTCAAGCTGGAGACGCCGGAGCAGTGCTACCGTTTTTTTCAGGACGTGTGCAGCTACTCCGAGCTGAGCGCGATGGAACAGCGCTACGACATCGCCGAAATGCTTGTGGACAAACGTATTTATGCTGACATCAAGGAAAAGACCGGCGCATCCAGCGCGATCATCAGCCGGGTCAACCGGGTGCTGTCCGCGGACGGAAGCATCCTGCGGCAGTTCGTCGAGGAAGAGCGCGCCGACGGCCCTGATGCCCAAACCTAACAACAAACGGAGGTAAGACCAATGAGCAAAGCAGTTGTATTTTTTGCCGCGGGTACCGAGGAGTGCGAGGCACTTCTGGTGGTGGATCTGCTGCGGCGGGCCAAGGTGGATGTCACGGTGGCTTCTGCATCCGGCAGCCTGACCGTCACCGGCAGCCACAAGGTCACCATCACCGCTGACGCCCTGGCCGAGGACATCGACTACAGCGATGTGGATCTGGTGGTCCTGCCCGGCGGTATCCCCGGCACTCCCAACCTGGCCGCCAACCAGACCGTCACCGACACCGTCAAGGCCTTCGCCGCCGCCGGCAAGAAGGTGGCCGCCATCTGCGCCGCACCCAGCATTCTGGCCGATCTGGGCCTGCTGGAGGGCAGGAAGGCCACTTCTCACGCCTCCTTCCAGGACAAACTGGCCGGCGCCACCGTGCTGGATCAGGAAGTGGTGGTAGACGGCAACATCACTACCAGTTACGGCCTGGGCGGCGCCATCCCCTTCGGCCTGGAGCTGGTCCGTCAGCTGGTTGGTCCCGACGAGGCAGCCCGCGTCCAGAAGGCCATCGCCTACAAGCACAGCCTGCTCTACAAGACCCACCGCTGATTTCCCTTTATTATAAGGAATCCTTCGAGGCAGACCCTTCGGGGCCTGCCTCTTTTTTGTCCAACGGCAGGCAAAGCCCCCATCGGGGGCGGGCCCGCAGGGCCGGGGGGACTCCTCTAAACCATGCGGTACCGGTCCAGCCCATCCCACGGCCTCCTTTTTTCCGGTACCCAGCCCCAGGGGGCGGCGGCGCAGCCGCGGGGGCACCGCTGAAGGGTGGGCGGGCGGGTTTTGAGAATAAATCCCCCGGGATTACAAATACTATCCAGCAGAACCCAATCAACAGGAAAGCGAGGGAATTATCATGAAAGCAACCGGCATTGTCCGCCGCATCGATGAGCTGGGCCGGGTGGTCATCCCCAAGGAGATCCGCCGCACCCAGCGCATCCGGCGGGGCGACCCGCTGGAAATCTTCACCACCGGCGACGGCGAAGTGATTTTCAAAAAGTATTCTCCCATCGGTGAGCTTCACAGCACCGCCAGCCAGTACACCGACGTGCTGAACAAGAGCTTTGCCATGACGGCTTTTGTGTCGGACCGGGACCATATCATTGCCATCAGCGGCGCCGGCAAGCGGGAGATTGCCGACCGCAGCATCAGCCAGCCCCTGGAGAAGCTGATGGAAAGCCGCAAACCCTACCTCAGCGAGGGCATCCCGGAACAGGCCGTCCTGCCCTGTGAGGGCGCCGACCGCGCCATCCTCTGCGCCTGGCCCATTGTGGCCGCCGGCGATGTCACCGGGTCGGTGGGCCTGCTCACCGACGACCGGACCGAAAAGCCCGACGCCGCCCATCAAAAGGCGGTATCGGTGGCGGCGGCCTTCCTCGCAAAGCAGATGGAAGAGTGACGGACAAGCCCGCCCGCTCTGTCTTTGGCTGTGTACCTTGTCAGGGTATGCAGCCTTTTTTGATGGAGTTTATGACAGAATTGAAAACTTTTTTCCCAGCCTCTTGACACCGCGCCGGATTTGCATATAATAAACTTAGCACTCGGAGATAAAGAGTGCTAAGCAATCCAGCAAAAGCAAGGAGGCAGGACAGCATGGCAATGGATGAGCGCAAGCAGCGGGTGCTGCGGGCAATCGTGTCCCTCTACAGCGTCGAGGGCGAACCAGTGGGCAGCAGCGTCCTTGCCAACTACTTTGATATGGCAGTGTCCAGCGCGACACTGCGCAACGAGATGGCGGCCCTGACGCGGCTGGGACTGCTGGAGCAGCCCCACACCAGCGCCGGGCGGGTACCCAGTGCCAAGGGCTACCGGTACTATCTGGACCATCTCCTGGATGACAGCCAGCCTCTGGACCGTGTGACCCGGGCGCGGGTGGACAGCGTGTTCGCCAGCCTGGACCACGAGCCCGACCGGCTGGCCCAGGGCGCCGTCAAGGCCCTGGCCCAGATGAGCGGCTATACCGCCGCCATCAGCACCCCCTGCGCCGAGGACCTGTGCATTGCACACTTCGAGGTGGTGCAGGTGGGCCGGAGCGCCGCAGCAGTGCTGGCGGTCACATCCGCCGGCTATGTGCGGACCCGGGTGGCCCGGGTGCGGGACGGTTTGACCCGCGAGAAGGCCGCCGAGCTGGCCGCCCTCCTCAATCACCACCTGACCTTTGTAGCGGCCGTGGACCTCAACCGCCGGATGCTGGCTGACCTGTGCAGTCAGATCAGCCCCTCCCTGGTGCCGGTCATCAGTGCCGCGGCGGCCATTCTGCAGGAATCCGCCACCCCCCGGGTTTACCTGGGCGGCGAGCCCTTCCTCCTGAACTGGCCCCAGCTGGATGGCAAAGTCCAGACCATCCTGACCCTCCTGAACGATGAGGCCGCGGCGGCCCGGATCATTGCCGCCCCTGCCGAGAGCACAAGCGTTCTGCTGGGCGAGGACATGGAGCCCCAGATCCCGGGCCTGTCGGTGGTCAGCTGCCGGTATTTGGTGGGCGGCGGACTGTACGGCTCAGTGGCCCTGGTCGGTCCCACCCGGATGCCCTTCAGCAAGGTGATTCCCCTGCTGGAAGCCTTTGCCGATGAGCTGGGCGAAGGGATGGCCGGCAAACGAAAAGATACACCCCAGGCCGCCGTACCACGGGCCGGCCGTAAACTATAAGGAGGCGCCCAGATGAGCGAAGAAACCAAGAAAGCCCCCGAGGCCGAAACCCCTGCTCCCGAGCAGGCGGCCGGACAGCCGGCGGGCGAGGAGACAGCGGCCCAGGAAACCGCTGCTCCCGGCGCAGAGGATACCGCCCCTGCGGCCGAGTCCGACAGCTCCAAAGAGGAGCCCAAAAAGAAAGACGGCTGGTTCGGCAAGAAGAACCGGGACGCCGAGGCCCTGAAAGCCAAGGTGGAGGCCGCTGAAAAGGCCGCCGCCCAGGCCAAGGATCAGCTGCTGCGGGTGGCTGCCGAGTACGACAACTACCGCAAGCGCTCCACCCGGGAAGCCGACCAGAAGTTCAACGACGGCATTTCCTACGCCGTCAACCAGATCATCCCGATTCTGGACACCCTGGAGATGGCCGCCAACGCCCCCTGTGCCGATGAGAACTACAAGAAGGGCGTGACCATGACCCTGGATAAGGCCGCCAAAGCTTTCCAGACCCTCCGGGTGGAGGAAATCGAGGTGCTGGGCAAGCCCTTCGACCCCAACCTGATGAACGCCGTCCAGCAGGTTCCCGCCCAGGAAGGGCAGGAGAGCGGCACGGTGGTCACCGTCTACCAGAAGGGCTACAAGCTGGGCGACAAGATCGTCCGTCACGCCACCGTGGTGGTGGCCGAATAGTCTGCCCCAACTTCCGCCCCCGGCGGGAGTCCAAATAAGAAACATCCGTAAGCAACAATTGCGATCACAATAAACAGAGCTTTGAGAGAGGAGCCATTTTTATGAGCAAGATTATTGGTATCGACCTTGGTACTACGAATAGCTGCGTCGCCGTGATGGAAGGCGGCGAGCCCGTTGTCATCCCCAACGCCGAAGGCGCCCGCACCACCCCGTCTGTGGTCGGTTTCACCAAGACCGGCGACCGTCTGGTGGGCCAGGTTGCAAAGCGCCAGGCCATCACCAACCCCGAGAACACCGTCTCGTCCATCAAGCGCAAGATGGGCACCAACGAGAAGGTCACCCTGGGCGGCAAGGAGTACACCCCCCAGCAGATCAGCGCCATGATTCTGCAGAAGCTGAAGGCTGACGCCGAGGCTTACCTGGGCGAGACTGTCACCGAGGCCGTCATCACCGTCCCTGCCTACTTCAACGACAGCCAGCGTCAGGCCACCAAGGACGCAGGCACCATTGCTGGCCTGAACGTCCGCCGTATCATCAACGAGCCCACCGCCGCATCTCTGGCCTACGGCATCGATAAGGAAGAGGACCAGAAGATCATGGTCTACGACCTGGGCGGCGGCACCTTCGATGTCTCCATCATCGAGATGGGCGACGGCGTCACCGAGGTCCTGTCCACCAACGGTGATACCCACCTGGGCGGCGATGACTTCGACCAGCGGATCATCAACTGGATGGCCGACGCCTTCCAGACCGAGAACGGCATCGACCTGCGCAAGGACAAGATGGCTGCCCAGCGTCTGAAGGAAGCCGCTGAGAAGGCCAAGATTGAGCTGTCCAGCGCCATGACCAGCCAGATCAACCTGCCCTTCATCACCGCCGACGCCACCGGCCCCAAGCACCTGGATATGACCCTGACCCGGGCCAAGTTCAACGAGCTGACCGCCGATCTGGTGGACCGCACCATGACCCCTGTCCGCAAAGCTCTGGCCGATGCCGGCCTGCGGGCTTCCGACCTGAAGAAGGTCCTGATGGTGGGTGGTTCCACCCGTATCCCCGCCGTCTACGACGCCGTCAAGAAGGAACTGAACTGCGAGCCCTTCAAGGGCATCAACCCCGATGAGTGCGTGGCTGTGGGTGCTGCCATCCAGGGCGGCGTCCTGCAGGGCGATGTCAAGGGCCTGCTGCTGCTGGATGTCACCCCGCTGAGCCTGGGCATTGAGACCCTGGGCGGCGTCTGCACCAAGATCATCGAGCGCAACACCACCATCCCCACCCACAAGAGCCAGGTCTTCTCCACCGCCGCTGACAACCAGCCCTCGGTTGAGGTCAACGTCCTGCAGGGCGAGCGTGAGTTTGCCCGCGACAACAAGAGCCTGGGCGTCTTCCACCTGGACGGCATTGCTCCGGCTCCCCGCGGCGTGCCTCAGATTGAGGTCACCTTCGATATCGATGCCAACGGCATCGTGAAGGTCAGCGCCAAGGACCTGGGCACCGGCAAGGAGCAGAACATCACCATCACCGCTTCCACCAACATGTCCAAGGACGACATCGACAAGGCCGTCAAGGAGGCCGAGCAGTATGCCGCCGAGGACAAGAAGAAGCGCGAAGAGGTGGACATCCGCAACGGCGCCGACCAGATGGTCTTCCAGACTGAGAAGATGCTGAAGGAGAACGGCGACAAGCTGCCCGCCGATGTCAAGAGCGAGGCCGAGAGCAAGCTGGCCGACCTCAAGAGCACCCTGCAGTCCGGCAGCATCGACGACATCAAGGCAAAGCAGGAGGCTCTGAGCCAGGTGTTCGAGCGGATGTACCAGTCCGCCGCAGCCGCCCAGCAGGCAGCCGGTCAGAACCCCGGCCCCGATGCTGGCAGCAGCAACGGCGGCAACAACAAGCCCAACGATGACGGCGTCGTGGACGCCGACTTCAAGGAAGTCTAAAGAATCAGACAGCCCGCGCCCCCCGGCCAAACCGGCGGGAGGCACCGGCTGAAAGAGGGCAAGGCCCCAGGGCCTCAGCCCTTGTACAGATGGCAAAGCCGCTCCGGTTTTTCCCGGGGCGGCATTTGCCGGTTTTGGAGCCAGCGCGGCTGGCAGGCGAGAGGTGAGTGGAAATGGCACAGGAGAAACGTGATTACTACGAGGTCCTGGGTGTGTCCAAGACAGCCACGGATGAGGAGATCAAGAAGGCCTACCGTAAGCTGGCGCTGAAATACCACCCGGACTACAACCCCGGCGACAAGACCGCCGAGGAGAAATTCAAGGAGATCAACGAGGCCCACGAGGTTCTGTCAGACCCTGAAAAGCGCAAGCGCTACGACCAGTTCGGTTTTGCAGGGGTTGACCCCAACTACGCGGCCAGCCAGGGCGCCGGCGCCGGCGGGTTCGGCGGCGGCTTCGGCGGTGTGGACCTGGGAGACATTTTCGGGGATATCTTTGGGGGCGGCTTCGGCGGGTTCGCCGGCGGCAGCACCCGGGCCAACCCCAACGCCCCCCGCAAGGGCCAGGACATCCGGGTGCGGATCACCCTGACCTTTGACGAGGCGGTCCACGGCTGCAAGAAGAACATCACCATCACCCGGCAGCAGACCTGTACCGAGTGCAACGGCACCGGCGCGGCCCCCGGCACCAGCCCGGAGGTCTGCCCCGACTGCAACGGCCGGGGCTACACCATCCAGCAGCAGCGGACCCCCTTCGGCGTCATGCAGAGCCAGCAGCCCTGCACCCGCTGCGGCGGCAAGGGCAAGCTGATTAAAACCCCCTGCAAGGTCTGCCACGGCAGCGGCCGGGTGGCCACCAAAAAGACCCTGGAAGTCAATATCCCCATGGGCATTGACGACGATCAGAGCTTTGCACTCCGCGGGATGGGCGATGCCGGCACCAACGGCGGCCCCGCCGGCGATGTCATCGTGATGGTCACCGTCCGGCCCGACGAGCTGTTCCAGCGGGACGGCTACGATGTCTGGGTCACCATCCCCATCACCTTCAGCCAGGCGGTGCTGGGCGACAACATCACCGTCCCCACCATCGACGGCAAGGTGGAATACACCCTGCCCGAGGGCACCCAGAGCGGCACCACCTTCCGTCTGCGGGGCAAGGGCATTCAGTACCTGAACGGCCGCGGCCGGGGCGACATGTACGTCAAGTGCGACGTGGAAATCCCCAAGAAGCTGAACAAGACCCAGCGGGAGGCCCTGAAGAAATTCGAGGGCACCCTGAAGGAGGAGAACTACGAAAAGCGGAAGGGATTTTTTCGCAAGCTGAAGGATATCCTCAATAACAAATAATCTCCATTCAAAAAACCCCGAAGGGCATCCGATGGCCCTTCGGGGTTTCTCTGTGTCTGGAGACAAAAAGAGGGCGGCGGCCCCACCCCGAAGGGAGGACCGCCGCCTGTTTGGGTCTTTGGTGGAACCTCAGAGGTTAGACGGTGGCGAAAGCGACAGCCGACACAACCCAGCCCAGGGGGCTGCCGATGGAAGCGGCAGTGGCCAGAACGCTGCGGACGCAGTTCAGGACAGAGGTGGTGGTGTAGTTCAGCCAGGTGTCAACGCCCTTCTCCAGATCGGTGCCGATGTTGCCGCTCTTGTTGGCTGCATACCAACGACGAGCGCCCAGCAGCTGATCGATCCAGTTGTACAGAAGCAGGCCGCCGACAGCCAGGGAGACACCGCCACTGACCAGAGCAGCAACGCTGCCAGCGTCAGCGCCGCCGGTGGTGTAGGTCATCTCGTCTTCGGTCATAAGGTTGTAATTCGCGGGCATACGAACGGTCATTTCCATAATGATGCTCCTTTTCTTTGCAAAGATGAGGCTATTGTGAACGGTACATTCCAGCTTTCGACTGGATGACAGTTCCAGCAGAAATGCAGCCGTTTGCAAACCAAATCAGGTGAAGATCAGCAGCGGGATGCTCAGGGGCCACAGGCCCACAACTGCAAACGTCGCCACCAGATCGCGGGTAAAGTAGGACAGCGACTGGGACATATCGGCCCCCAGATCGTCGACAGCCTTGCCCAAAATGGTGAAAACATTGCCTTCCGCGTTGTCATCCAGCCACTGCTTGCACTGCTGGATGCCCCAAATGTAACTCGCGCCCAGGACGCAGACGCCCACCACAGTGGCCACGACGCCCACGACATTGATGGCAGTGGAAGTGGCATGGACGGCGCCGTCCACGGCATCGCCCACATCATCCAGAATGCTGCCGCCTGTCAGATAGACCATTTCGTCCTGTGCAACCGGGGCGAAATGCTCAGGGTAACGGATTTTGTTTTCCATAGGTCAAATCTCCTTTGCTCATCAGGGCACGGCCGGCTTTCGCCTGCCTGCAAAACAGATTCTCCCACACCTTTTGGGTTCAGTTCCATTGTACCACATTGTGAGAGAATGCTCAAGAGTTTCCTTGAAAAAAGTGTGAAATTTATGCTATTCTTATAAGATTCGCCACGCAACTTTGTGGAGTTCCATCCCGCGGCCGGCCTCAGCCCTCGATGCCCGCCCGGTACAGATAGGGGTCGCTCTTGAAGCTGTCGAAGCTGTACAGCACCAGAATCTGATCGTAGTCGTTGTCGGCAATCAGGGTATCCAGGCCGTAGTTGTAATTCCGCAGGTCCACCACGTCGATCTCGGCGTAGTTGGCCGTCAGGAAGGGGACCAGGGAGTTGGCATAGCTGTCCTTGATGACCAGGATGCGGCCCTCGCCGTCTCCCTCCACCTGGCTCAGGCCGTTGTTGCCGTGGAGGAACACCGCGTATTTGTCATAGACCCCCAGTTTGGCCAAGTCGTACAGACCCGTCGTCTCCCCCGCATCCGGCATCCCGGCCCCGGTGACGGTGTAGATGGTCATGGGGTTATCCAGATCGTAATAGGTGAGGGTGTCGGGCCGGGCGTTCCAGGTCCTGGCCCGGGAATAGAAGGTGCCGTAAAAGTCGGGGATTTCCACCGCCTGATGGCTGTCCAGGTCAAAGGGGGTCAGGCCCAGCAGGTCGCACAACTGGCTGTAGGCGTAATACGCCCCCAGGGTGGTCCAGTGGTGGTCGGTGCGGTAGTAAATATACTCGTCCTTGTGGTCGGCCAGGGTCTGTTCCACCGACACAAAGGTGCCCCCCGACTCCTCCACCGCCGTCTGAATCTGGTTCAGATAGACGGTTTCGTCCAGAATCGGGGCCGCCGCCGGCACCCGCTCGGGATAGATCACCGACGCCGCCGGCACCACCATGGCGTAGACCTTGCCGGGATACCGGGCGGACAGGGAAGTCACCGCCGCCACGTTCCGGGGAAAGGTCTTTTCCTCGCTGGACACCAGGCCAAAGGTCCGGTTGAACATCTGGCCCTCGCTGCCCAGCAGGACCCCGCCGCTCTGGGTTTTCTGGAACAGGGCCGTCTCCACAAAGCTCTGGAGGCTGATCCAGCCGTCCCGGCCGGGGATCTGGTCCTTGGTGTACTGGGTGTAGCTGCTGAAAAAGTTGTTCAGGCCCTTGGCCGTCAAAATCTGGGCGGTGATGGCGGGCCGCTGGGTCAAGGTGGTATTTTCAAGCTCGCTGATTTCCCGGTCAGGGGTCAGGCAGTCCAGCACAAAGACCCCCACGAAAAAGACGCTGAACAGGATCAGCACCGGATACCGGAGCAGACCGCCCCGTTTTTCGTCGCGTTCCATGGCGCAGCCTCCTTAGAAATTGAAGTAGAGGAAGGGGCTGTTGGTGCTGCCCACCACATAGGCGGTGGAGACCACCAGCAGCAGGGCCACCGTCAGCACCCTTGACCAGTTCCGCCGTTTCAGCAGGTCCCAGACCTTCCCGATGAGGGGGGTGCAGCAGATGGCCGACACCGCCAGCAGGACCCCGTAATTCCGCAGGAAATAAACCGGCGACACGCCCCCCGAGGGGATGAACAGCTTGCGGAACAACAGCCCGAACTGGACGCCGGCGTCGTTGCCCACAAACATGGCCCAGCCCACCACCACAAAGAACAGGGTGTAGATGTGGGGCCAGATTTTGCCCTTTTGCAGGTAGTTCAGCAGGAACAGCTTTTCCACCGCCAGCAGAACGAAGTAGTACAGGCCCCAGCAGATGAAATTCCAGTTGGCGCCGTGCCAGATGCCGGTGAGCAGTTCCACGATGAACAGGTTGAGAATCTGACGGCGCAGGCCCTTGCGGTTGCCGCCCAGGGGGATATAGACATACTCCCGGAACCAGCCCGAAAGGGTCATGTGCCACCGCCGCCAGAACTCGGTGATGGAGGCGGAAATATACGGATAGTTGAAGTTCTGGGGGAACTCAAAGCCCATCATCTTGCCCATCCCGATGGCCATCATGGAATAGCCCGAAAAGTCAAAGTAGAGCTGGAAGCTGTAGGCCAGAATGCCCAGCCAGACCAGGGCGGTGGAGGCGTTGGCCAGACCCACAAAGGTGATGGAAGCGTCGTCCGCCACCCCGATGATGTCGGTCCAGAGGGCGCCCACCGCGTCGGCCAGCAGGACCTTTTTGGCCAGGCCGAAGGTAAAGATGGTCATGCCTTCCTCGATCTGGGCCAGGGAATAGCGGTGTTTGTAGACGTGGAGCTGGGCGGCCACATCCCGGTATTTGACGATGGGGCCGGCGATCAGCTGGGGGAACATGACCACATAAGCGCCGAAATCGATGATGTTCTTTTCGGCCGGGACGTTCCGCCGGTAGACATCGATGGTATAGGACAGGGTCTGGAAGGTATAGAAGCTGATGCCCAGGGGAAGGACGCTGATCCCCTCGATGGGGGCAAAGCTTGTCCCCAGCAGGGCGTTGGCGCTGTTGAGCACAAAGTTGGCGTACTTGAAATAGAACAGCATCCCCAGGCTGCCGATCAGCGCCGCCGCCAGGAGGATTTTGCGGCCCGCCGGGCGGGCGTCCATCCAGGCGATCCCCAGACCGCAGAGGTAATTGATGAGGATCAGAGCCAGCATCACCGGGAAAAAGCGGACCTCGCCCCAGCAGTAGAATACCAGGCTGCACAGGAACAGGACGGTATTCTTGGCTTTGGCGGGGGCGATATAATAGGCCGCCAGGGTGAAGGGCAAAAAGTGGAACAGGAAGATAATCGAACTGAAGATCAAGGCCGTATCTCCTTCTTACGGGGCAGATGCGGAATCCCTCCCATGGTCAAAGAAGAGCCGATGCCGGCAGGGGCATTGGCTCATGGTGGGGGATTCCAGGATTAGTTTGCGTAGTCGTTGATGACCTCATCCACCGCCTGGCTCAGGTCGCCCGAGGCCTCGTTGGATGCGATGACCATCACCACCAGGTTGTCCCGGCCCGAAATCACAGCGTTTTCCACGTTGCTCTGGGCCTGGGCGAACTCGGCATAGTTGCCGTAGAAGGCCACCTGATCTTCCTTGTAGGTCTCCAGCTGCTGGCAGATGGTCTCGGCCTTGCCCTCGGCGGGCTGAATCACCAGCACCAGGCCGGCGTCGCCGTTGTCGTTGCTCTTGACGCCCTTGTAGGTCACCACGTCCTCGGCGGCCAGGCCGAAATCGTACTCGATGTTCATGGCCGTGATCTCAAACTGATTGGAAATCGGGTTGGCCTCCAGCAGCTGGGAGACGGCGGCGTCCAGATCGGAGGAGCCGTTTTCCTCTGCGCTGGTCTCAGTGCCGGCTTCACTGGCGGCAGAAGCAGCCGAGGAAGCCGGCTCACTGGCAGCGGTGCTGCTGGAACCGGAGGACGAGCTGCCGCAGCCTGCCAGCAGGGCAGCACAGAGCATCACAGCGGTCAGCGAAACCAAAACATTGCGTTTCATCATATCCATTCTTTTTCCTTCTCTCGATGGTATCTTTGTGCGCCGAAGGGGCGCAGCCATGCACAAATCGGTTTGTTGCAAACCATGCTTATTTTATCATATCGGGCCTCAAAAAGCAATCAGGGCCGAAACTTTCACACCCCGTTTACAGTTTCGTCACCCAGCCGCGGCGATCTGCTGCAGCTGGGCGATATAGTCCTCGAATACCAGGCCGCTGGCGTTGATCCGGGCGGCGTTTTCGGGGCCCACATACCGCCAGTGCCAGGGCTCATAGGTGATCTCGGTGATGGCCTCGGCCTCCTCTCCCTTGGGGTAGCGGAGGATGAAGCCATACTCCCCGGCGTGCTCACACAGCCAGGTGAAGGCGGTGGTGTTCTCAAAGCCGGTGTCCAGGTCGGTGAAGTCGGGACAGTTCAGGTCGGCGGCCAGGCCGCAGTTGTGCTCGGAATAGCCCGGGGGATTCACAATCCCGGCGGCCATCTCCTTGGCGGTGGCCTCGTCATAGCCCTGGTTCAAAAACTGCTGGGTCTTGTTGGTATAGAGGGTGGTCTGGTACTCCACGCTCCGGTAGCCGCTCTGCATCCAGATGGTGATGCCGTCGGCGGCTGCCGCGGCCTGCATTTCCAAAAAGGCGTCGGCGGCCCCGGTCTGAAGGGTCTTGTTGATGGCGGTGGCCGAGCCGCACTCCTTGGTCTCGAAGGTATAGTCCTCCGGCATGGGGGTGCTGTGGTTGACCAGGACCATCAGCGGGTCATCCAGCATGGCCTGGGCCTGGGCGGCGGTGAGGCCCAGGGCATTCTGGGGCGCCGCCGGGGCCTGGGAGGCCGCGCTGGACGCGGTGCCGCCGGTCCCGGAAGAAGCGGGACTGCTGTCGGCCCCCGAGGCGGCCGACGCGCCGGGGGCGGCCTGCATCCGGGTCACCGCAAAGGAAACGCCCCCGGCCACCAGGGCCAGGGCACAGAACAAGACGGCCAGCCGCCGGGCGGCACGGCGGCGGCGACGGCGGCGGATCTCGGCCCGGGTCATCTTGCGGTGGACCGGGCGGCGGGACGGATCATGGGGCATAGGCTGCTGCATACAAAAGACCTCTCTGTTCCTTCATCTTGGATCGGGTATAATCCCGCCGCCCCTGGGCAGACTATCTGCCAAACAAGGGAGCGAGGCGAAGATTTATGGTTGTGTCCATCGAGGAATACGCCCGCCGGGTCCGGCAGGCGGGACCTCCTTCCCCCATCGTCAGGGACGGTCTGTGGGCCTTCTGCGTCGGGGGAAGCATCTGCCTGCTGGGGGAACTGTTCCGGCAGCGGTATCTGGCCGCCGGGGCCGACCCCGAGACGGCGGGCACCCTCACCAGCTGTACCCTGATTTTGCTGTCGGGGATTCTGACCACCCTGGGATGGTATCAGAAGCTGGCCTCCAAAGCCGGCGCCGGCAGCCTGGTGCCCATCACCGGCTTTGCCAATTCGGTGGTCAGCGCGGCCATTGAGTTTCAGTCCGAGGGCCGCATCACCGGCACCGGCGCCAAGATGTTCACCATTGCCGGGCCGGTCATCGTCTACGGCACCCTGGCCGCTGCGGTCTACGGGTTTGTGTGGTGGCTGGCGGGCCTCATATAGAGGATACGCCCGCCAGACAGAAAATATTGCAAAAACAGGGCAGGAAAGGAAATTTCCCGGCCCTGTGGGAAATCATCGGAAAGGAGTGGGGCATCCATGGCGCTGCGGCATGGCGACACCCTGATTTTTCCCGCGCCGCCGGTCATCGCGGCCCATGCGGCGGTGGGCGGCAAAAAGGAGAGCCAAAGCCCTCTGGCAGCCGGATTTGACCAGCTGAGCCGGGACAACTGGCTGGGTCAGAAGACCTGGGAGGCCGCCGAAAAGGTCCTCCAGCTCCGGGCGGCCCGGCTCTGTCTCCAGAAGGCGGGCGCTCCCGAGCGGTCGGTGAGCCTGGTCCTGTCGGGGGACCTGCAGGCCCAGTGCACCGCCTCCAACTACACCATGCGGGAGCTGGACATCCCCTTTGCGGGGGTGTTCGGGGCATGCAGCACCATGGCCGAGGCCCTGGGCCTGGGGGCCGCCCTCTGCGCCGGCGGGATGGCCGAAGGGGTGCTGGCCATGGCCTCGGGGCACTTCTGCGCCGCCGAGCGGCAGTTCCGCACCCCTCTGAGCTACGGCGCCGTCCGCACCCCCACTTCCCAGTGGACCGCCACCGCCGCCGGCTGCTGCCTCCTGCGGCCGGCAGGGCAGGGGGTCCAGGTCCGGGCGGTGACCTTCGGCCGGGTTCTGGACTACCGGGTCAAGGACATCAACAACATGGGGGCCGCCATGGCCCCGGCGGCCGCCGCCACCCTGCTGCACTATCTGGCCGACACCAACACGCCCCCCGGCGCCCTGGACTGCATTTACACCGGCGATCTGGGCCGGGTGGGCAGCGGCCTTTTGGCCGAACTGCTGGAAGCCGAGGGCATCGGCCCCTATCACCACGAGGACTGCGGCTGCCTGCTCTACGGGTCCGATCCCCAGGTCCACAGCGGCGGCTCGGGGCCCGGCTGCTGTGCCAGCGTCCTCTCGGCCCACATCCTGCCCCGGCTGGAAGCGGGGGAACTGCGCCGGGTGGTGTTCATTGCCACCGGCGCCCTGATGAGCCAGTCCACCTTCCTGCAAAGGGAGAGCATCCCGGCCATCGCCCATCTGGTGGAGCTGACCGCCCCCGCCGTCACAGAGGAGGAATGAAGATGCAATACGTCTCGGCCTTTCTGGTGGGGGGACTGCTCTGTCTCATCGGCCAGATTCTGATCGACAAGACCAGCCTCACCCCCGCCCGGATTCTCACCGGCTATGTGGTGGCCGGGGTGGTGCTGTCGGCCCTGGGCCTCTACGGGCCCCTGGCCGACTTTGCGGGCAGCGGCGCTTCGGTGCCGCTGCTGGGCTTTGGCCACCTGCTGGCCCAGGGGGTCCGGCAGGCGGTGGAAGAACAGGGCCTGCTGGGCTGCCTCACCGGCGGCCTGACGGCCGGGGCCGCCGGCATCGCCGCCAGCCTTTTGTGCGGCGTGTTCTTCTCCCTGGTGGGCAGAAGCCACGACCAGAATTAACCCGGACCCATCGACATACAGCGCCCCTCTTTGCGCCTTCGGTATCGTATCCTGAACCCAAAGGGGGTTACATACCATGACCATCTGTCTGTTCTGCTTTCTGACCGCCTGGGCCCTGGCGGGCCTGCCCTCCTTCTATTGGGCTGTCCGGGGAATCGCGGGGACCTTTCTGGGTTTGGGCCCCGGCTTCGGCCCCGCGGCCCTGCTGCTGGCCGGCGCCGTCTGCCTGGGCTATGCCCTGGGCTGGCTCTGGCTGCCCCTGCCGGACCCCGGCCCCGACGGCCTTCTGGAACCTCCAGATACAACAAAAGCCCTCCTGCCCGTTGGATGGCGCGGAGAGCTTTGCTCGTCAATCGTATCGAACCAGTCGTGAACGGCTTTAGACTGCCTTGTTGGCGTGCTTGGCCAGACGGCTGATCTTCCGGGACGCGGTGTTTTTCTTCAGCACGCCCTTGGCGCGGGCCTTGTCGATCGCGGAAACAGCAGCCAGGACAGTTGCGTCCTTGTCAGCGGCTTTGGCATCGATGGCAGCGTTTGCCTTCTTGACGACTGTTTTCAGGTTGGTCTTAATGGCCTTGTTGTGGGCCCGCTCTGCAGCAGACTGGACAACGCGGTCCTTCTGAGATTTGATGTTAGGCAATTCGTTCCACCTCCTTGGCTACCTATAACAGCGCATCTTATGATACCATATTCGCCGCATCTGCGCAAGCTTTTTTTGAAATTTTGTTTGAAAAAAATTTTTTTGCCCACACTTTGGCCAAAACACGGGCCTTGCCAAAGGCCAAAGGAGGGACAATATGCGATCTACCGACATGGCAGACGAATTATTCGGGCCGGACAACGCGGCGGCCGGCGCCGCCGGGGTGCGGCTGGCATCCATCCGTCAGGGCGGGGTGGTGGTGACCCGGGTGGAGGTGTCCCGGGATGATCTGGCCCGGCCCCGGGGGCGGTATGTCACCCTGGAGACCCCCAGCGTCAGCCTGCTGGACGAGCGGGACAACGCCGTCATCGAGCTGGCCGCGGCGGAGCTGGCCGCCCTGCTGCCGGCGGCGGGGCCGGTGCTGGTGCTGGGGATTGGAAATCGCCGGGTCACCGCCGACGCCCTGGGCCCCCGCACCGTTCAGCACATCCTGGTGACCATGGGGGCGGGCCACGGCCTGCCCATCCGGGGCATCCGGCCGGTGGCGGCCATGGCCCCGGGGGTGTCCCAGGCGGCGGGCATCAGCCTCCAGGCCCTGGCGGCGGCCCTGGTCCAGGCGGTGCGGCCCGCCGCCCTGATCTGCGTGGACAGCCTCTGTTCCTCCGAGCCGGAGCGGCTGGGCCGGACCCTGCAATTTTCCGACACCGGGCTGGCCCCCGCCAACCCGGACAACCCCCGGCATCTGGACGCCGCCGCCCTGGGTCTGCCGGTGATTGCGGCGGGGATTCCCACCCTGATGGAGGCGGAGGAGGGGAAAGACCTGATTGTCACCCCCCGGGCCCTGGACAGCGTCATTGCCCACGGGGCGGCTTTGCTGGGGACCGCCATCAACCGGGCTTTGCAGCCCCGTCTGACGGTGAATCAGCTGTGCTGGCTGGCCAGCCAGGCATAAAAGGCCCCGCCCCCCGCATAAAACAGGTAGTAAGTCTGTGGGAAAGGGGCGAGAGGATGCAGGAAAATCACCGGGATACCCCGGCCGGCCGCGCCGGTTCGGGGACAGGCTGGGCGGCGCTGGGAGCGGCCGCGGTGATGCTGGCCCTGACGGTCTGGGGCCGGGGGATTGCCCTCACCCTGGCGGGGGCCCTGGTGGGGCCGGTGCCCGCCCTGCGGACCGCCTTTTCCTGCCTGACCGAATCCGTCCAGGCGGACAGCGCGTCTGACAGCACGGCGGCTTCTTCTGAAGCGGCCTCCTCCGCCGCCGTTTCCGGCATCGAGCGGTATCTGGTGGAGCTGACCCCCGACGACCAGAAACCCGCCGACGCCGGCACCGTCATCGAGACATCCTACGGCCAGGGCAGCGGCGAAAAGTACATCGCCTGCGACGCCGGCACCATCAAGAACAACACCAGCGTTTCCTCTGCCGAAGTGGCCGCCGAGATCCAGAGCCCGCTGCCCTTCCATGTGGAACTGAACAGCGCCGAGCCCCAGGTCCTCATCATGCACACCCACGCCACCGAGTGCTTCCGGTCGGCGTCGGGTCTGTGGTTTGCGCCGGGGGACGGGGCCCGCACCACCGACCGGGCTTTGAACATGTGCGCGGTGGGCCGGGTGATGGCCGACACCCTCAACGCCGCCGGCATCAACACCCTCCACGACGAGACCCTCAACGACTACCCCAGTTATACAGGCAGTTATGCCAACAGCCGGGCGGTGGTCCAGCAGTATCTGGCCCAGTACCCCAGCATCAAGGTGGTGCTGGATGTCCACCGGGACGCCATCGAAAACGACGCCGGGGCCCGGATGGCCCCTGTGGTGGAGGTCAACGGCCGCAAGGCCGCCCAGGTCATGCTGATCTGCGGCTGTGACAACGGCTCCACCGTCTCGCTGCCCAACTGGCGGCAGAATCTCCGGTTTGCCGCCGCCTGGGAGAGCGCCATGGAGGGGATGTACCCCGGGTTCACCCGGCCGGTGCTGTTCAGCTACCGGTTTTACAACCAGGACCTGACCACCGGCAGCCTGTTGATTGAGATCGGCACCCACGGCAACAATCTGAACGAGGCCCTCTACGCCGGCCAGCTGGCCGCCAATGCCCTGGTTTCCCTTTTTGGGGGCGCGGGTTGACAAACAGACGCAGTTATGCTATAGTGCCACTATCTGAAAAGCCTTGATCGGGAAAAGTACCTCCCCCGCGACGGCACAGAGAGCAGGCGTTTGCTGAGAGCCTGCCCGCAGGAGGAGGGAACGAACACCCGGGAGCTGCAAGCTGAACCCCGCCCCGCGGGCAGTAGGTGCGCCGCCCACCCCAGCGTTAGAAGGGGAGTGCTTCGCCGCCTTCGGGCAGCATGAGCATAGAGACCGGCCGCCGGCCGGTGAATTCAGGTGGCACCGCGGACATTACAAGACAGCTTGTTCGCCCTGGAGTACGGGGAGAAAGCTGTCTTTTACTTTTTGGGAGGTATTGTTTCATGGAACGCACCGAAATCGCATCCCTCTACCGGGAAACCCCCGCCGACGGCACCGTATTGACGGTCTGCGGCTGGGCCAAAAACATCCGCGACAGCAAGAACATCGGCTTCATCGCCCTGTCGGACGGCGGCTGCTTCAAGACCCTGCAGGTGGTCTTTGAGGCCGCCAAGCTGCCGAACTACGACGAGGTGGCCCACGCTGGCCTCTACACCAGCATGCAGGTCACCGGCCGCCTGATCCTGACCCCCCAGGCCAAGCAGCCCTTTGAGCTGAACGCCGACACCATCGAGATTCTGGGCGCCTGCCCCTCGGAGGAGTACCCCCTCCAGAAAAAGAAGATGAGCATGGAGTACCTGCGCACCATGCCCACCCTGCGCCCCCGCACCAACACCTTCAACGCCGCTTTCCGGGTCCGCAGCGTGGCGGCCTACGCCATCCACCGGTTCTTCCAGGAGAACGGCTTTGTCTACTCCCATTCGCCCATCCTGACCGCCTCCGACTGCGAGGGCGCCGGCGAGATGTTCCGGGTCACCACCCTGGACCTGGACAACCTGCCCACCACCGAGGACGGGAAGGCCGACTACAGCAAGGACTTCTTCGGCAAGCCGGTCAACCTGACGGTGTCGGGCCAGCTGGAAGCCGAGGCCATGGCCATGGCCTTCGGCAAGGTGTACACCTTCGGACCCACCTTCCGGGCTGAAAAGAGCTTCACCACCCGCCACGCCGCCGAATTCTGGATGATCGAGCCGGAAATGGCCTTCTGCGACCTGGCCGGCTATATGGACGTGGCCGAGGCCATGACCAAGTACGTCATCCGCTATGTGCTGGACAACTGCCCCGACGAGATGGACTTCTTCAACAAGTTCATCGACAAGGGCCTGATCGA
>CALWZL010000013.1 GCA_944385995.1 uncultured Faecalibacterium sp. | reverse complement strand
AAGGCGTTGGCGTCGGCCTCCAGGGCCTTGGGGAAGATGTAGAAGGTGCCGCCGGGGCGCTCCACCTCAAAGCCCAGACCGGTGAGGGCGTCGTAGAGGATGTTCATGTTGGTCTCATAGACGGCCAAGTCGCTGGTCACTTCCAGGCAGCGGGCGGCGGCTTTCTGGATGATGCTGGGAGGGCAGTTGTGGCCGGTGAAGCGGGACACCTGGGCCATCATATCCACCAGCACATCCTCCCCCTCACAGCCGGGCCGGACCGCCACATAGCCCAGCCGTTCGCCGGGCAGGCTCAGGCTCTTGGAGAAGGAGAAGCAGGTCAGGGTGTGGGGATAGAAGGCCGCCGGATAGGGCACCGTCTTGCCGTCAAAGACGATGTCCCGGTAGGGCTCGTCGCTGACCAGGTAGATCACATGGCCGTAGGCCTGGCTCTTTTCGGTGAGGATGGCGGCCATCCGGGTCAGGGTCTCGGCGGAATAGACCACGCCGGTGGGGTTGTTGGGGGTGTTGATGAGGACGGCGGTCACGCTGGGGGTCAGCATGGCCTCAAAGGCGTCCAGATTGGGCTGGAAGGCCGGCGCCTGGGGCGGCACCACCTTGAGATGGGCGCCGGTGCCCTCTACATAGGGCCCGTACTCGGGGAAGTAGGGCGCAAAGGTCAGGACGTCATCGTCGGGGACGGTCACCACCCGCAAAGCGTGGGCAATGGCGCCGGCGGCGCCGGTGGTGGGGAAGATATCCTTCTGCCCATAGGGCAGGCCAAACGTCTTTTCCAGATGGGCCGCCACCGCGGTGCGGAACCCCGGGTCCCCCTGGTTGGGGCAATAGCCGTGGAGGGCCACCGGGTCCTCGTTGGCCAGCAGGTCCTGCATGGCCTGGGTAAAGGCCGGCGGACAGGGCACGCTGGGATTGCCCAGGGAGTAGTCAAACACATTCTTATAGCCGATCTCGGCGGCCCGCTGGTGGCCGTAGGCGGCTGTTTCCCGGATGACGCTCTTGTTGGCCAGCATCCGGCGGTACATCTCATTCAGCACTCAGGATTCCCCCTTCTTGGCGGTTTGGGCGGGCGGGGCCGCAATGTAGCTCTGCTCCACCTTGATTTTGCAGATATACGACGGGTCCTGTCCGGTGACAAACGCTTCCAGCTTCTCCCGGACAGCCTGTTTGTCCCCGGCATAGCCCGCCGGGAACACCAGGTCAAACAGCACATTGGTGTGGGTGGGACCGGGCACCAGCCGCAGGTCGTGCATGGACAGGGCGGGGTCCATCTTGTGGATTTCCTCCACCAGCCGGGCCCGCAGCACCCCCACCCGGGCATCCGATGTCACAATCGGGTCATAGTGGATGGTCAGCAGGATGTGCATTTCCTCCCGGACATCCCGTTCGATGTTGTCGATCAGGTCGTGGGCCTCCAGGGGGTCCACCTCGGTGGGAAATTCCACATGGAGGGAGGCGAACTGCCGGCCGGGGCCATAATCATGGACCATCATGTCGTGGACCCCCAGCACCCGGGGATAGGACAGGACCTTCTTTTCCAGTTTTTCCACCAGTTCCGGCGACGGGCTCTCCCCCAGCAGGGGGCTCAGCGTGTCCTGGACCAGGCCCCAGCCCGACCACAGGATGAAAATAGCCACGCCGACGCCCATGATGCCATCGATGATATCCAGGCCGGTGACCTTGCACAGAACCGCCGAAATCAGGACGGCGCTGGTGGAAATCACATCGTTGCGGCTGTCGGCGGCGGTGGCGATCAGGGTTTCCGACTCAATGATGAGGCCCACCCGGCGGTTGAAAAAGCTCATCCAGAACTTCACCAGAATGGAGGCGCAGAGGACCCCCACCGTCAACAGGCTGAAGCCCACCGCCTCAGGGTGAAGGATTTTGCCCGCCGACTCCTTCAGCAGGCTCAGGCCGATGGCCATAATCATGGTGCTCACCGCCAAACCGGCCACATACTCATAGCGGGCGTGGCCATAGGGGTGTTCGGCATCCGGGGCCTTGGAAGCCAGCTTGAAGCCGATCAGACTCACCACGTTGGAGGAGGCGTCGGACAGGTTGTTGATGGCGTCGGCGGTGATGGCGATGGACCCGAACAGGGTGCCCACCGTCAGCTTGCCGGCAAACAGCAGCAGGTTGCAGATGACCCCTACAATACTGGCCAGACGGCCATACCGTTCCCGGACCACCGGGTCCTGACGGTTCTTATAATCTTTGACGAAAGCGCGTATCAGCAGCTGTGTCAAAAAAGAGATCTCCCTTCTCTACAGACAGGGCAGGCTGTCTTTTGTTGGCAGCTTTGGCACATTTCCGCAGCTGCACCCCCTTAGTATAGCATGTTGCTTTACTAAAGGAAAGTGCTTTTGGGAAATTTTCCTCCCCCGCATCCAAAAAGCCGGAGGCTTTCGCCCCCGGACCGTCTTTTTCTGCTTGTCTCTTATCACCGCTTGTTCCACCGGCTCCCCAGCCAGCACACCACCGCGATCGGCCAGAAAACAATCTGTGCCGCCACCTGAGCCGGGCGGACATTCACCGTTTCCATACTGCTGACGCCCATCAGAACCAGGCACGCCATTTCACAGCCAAGAACATAAAGGTACAACATTTTCCGATTCCTCCTGTTGTCACTGGCCGGGACAGGCGGCGCGCTCCCCTGTCCGGCCTTTTCTTTTATCGTCGGTTCTGTCTGTAAGACGTACCACAGGGTCTCCGTGTTTCACCGCGGGACAGAAAAAGAGCGCCCGGCCAGAAGCCGGGCGCCCTCTTTCTTTACAAATTGGATACTATCTTGGTTTTATAATAGATTTCCGGCTCATTCGCCCAGGTCTGCGCCGTTGGTGGCGATGACCTGCTTGTACCAGTAGAAGCTGTCCTTCCGGCTGCGGGCCAGGGTGCCGGTGCCGTCGTTGTTCTTGTCCACATAGATGAAGCCGTAGCGCTTCTTCATCTCACCGGTGGAGGCGGACACCAGGTCGATGGGGCCCCACATGGTGTAGCCCAGCACCGGCAGGCCGTCCTCGTCCACCGCCTTGATGAGCTCCTTGATGTGGGCCCGCATGTACTCCACCCGGTAGCTGTCGTGGATGCTGCCGTCGGCCTCGACGGTGTCATTGGCGCCCAGGCCGTTCTCCACGATGAAGAGAGGCTTCTGGTAGCGGTCGTAGAGGCTGTTCATGGTGGTGCGCAGGCCCTCGGGATCGATGGCCCAGCCCCAGTCGCTGACCTTCAGATAGGGGTTCTTGACGCCGCCGAAGGCTGCGTTGCCCGAAGCGCCGTCCCTGGCCATCAGCTCCTTGTCGGTGGTGACGCACCGGCTGGAATAGTAGCTGAAGGAGATGAAGTCCACCGTGCCGGCCTTCATGTCAGCCTCATCCTCGGGGGTGCAGTCCAGCTTGATGCCGGCCCGCTCCATCCGCTTCTTGGCCCAGACGGGGTAAGCGCCCCGGGCCTGGGCGTCGATGAAGAAGAAGTTGTCCCGGTCGGCTTCCTGGGCGGCCCGGACATCGTCGGGGCTGCAGGTCCGGGGGTAATACTGGCCGGCGGCCAGCATGCAGCCCACCATGGCGCCGGGCATCATCTCATGGGCCAGACGGACCGCCTTGGCGCTGGCCACAATCTCATAGTGGGCGGCGCGGTACTTGACCTCGGTGGGGTCCTCCCCTTCCTCGAACAGGATGCCGGCCCCCATGAAGGGCAGGTGGAGCAGCATATTGATCTCGTTGAAGGTGAGCCAATATTTCACCTTGTCCTTGTACCGGCTGAAAATCGCGGTGCAGTACTTCAGATAGGCGTCGATCATCCGGCGGTCCTTCCAGCCGCCGTATTTCTTAATCAGGGCGACGGGGGTATCAAAGTGGCAGATGGTCACCAGGGGCTCGATGCCGTACTTGTGGCACTCGTCAAAGAGGCTGTCGTAGAAAGCCAGACCTTCTTCGTTGGGGGTGTCGTCATCGCCGTTGGGGAGAATCCGGGTCCATGCAATGGACAGGCGGTAGCACTTGAAGCCCATCTCTGCAAAGAGCTTGATATCCTCCTTGTAGTGGTGGTACATGTCGATGGCCTGGTGGGCGGGATAAGTGTGATCCGCGTCACAGTCCAGCATCTTCATCTGACCCCGCATCACCGGGAAACGGTCGGGACCAAAGGGAATCACATCCACCGTGGACAGGCCACGGCCCCCTTCCTTGTAGGCGCCCTCGCACTGGTTGGCTGCGGTGGCACCGCCCCACAGGAAATTTTCAGGCAGAGACATAGCGGTTTCCTCCTTGCTTCTTGTCTTAAAAGGCCCCCGAAGACCATTACACTCCGGGGGCCGCAGTTGTGGATCTGTCCGCCGCCCGAATCAGCCGGACGGGAACAGGCTTATTTTATTTCAGGCCTTGGCCTTGTCCTTGGCTTTGGTCTTGGTGTCGGCTTTGGCGTCGGCCTTGGCGTCCGGCTTTGCCTCGGGCTTGGCGTCCTCGGGCTTGTCCTCTCCATCCACAGTGGCCGGCTTGGTCAGGTCCAGGCTGCGGATCTTCTTGCGGACCGGCAGGATGCTCTTGGGGTTGACCGACAGCTCGTCCACGCCCATCCGCAGGAAGGTCTCGGTCAGAGAGGTATCTGCGCCCAGTTCGCCGCAGATGCCCACCCAAATGCCATGGCGGTGGCCTGCGTCCACCGTCATCTTGATTTCACGCAGGACGGCGGGGTGATGGGGATTGGCAAAGGGCTCCAGCTTGGCATTCTGGCGGTCCAGTGCACAGGTGTACTGGGTCAGGTCGTTGGTGCCGATGGAGAAGAAGTCACACTCCTTGGCCAGGTCGTCGGCAATCAGGACGGCGGCGGGGGTCTCGATCATGGTGCCCACCTCGATGTCGCCGATCTTCTTGCCCTCAGCGGCCAGCTCCACCTTGCACTCGTCCAGGATGTTCTTGGCGTCGTGCAGCTCCCGCAGGCTGGTAATCATGGGGAACATGATGCCCAGGTTGCCGTAGGCCGAAGCCCGCAGCAGAGCCCGCAGCTGGGTCTTGAAGAAGTCCTTCCGGGTCAGGCAGATGCGGATGGCGCGGTAGCCCAGGGCGGGGTTCTCCTCGTGGTCCAGCTTCATGTAATCCACCGTCTTGTCGGCGCCGATGTCGCAGGTGCGGATGATGACCTTCTTGGGGGCCAGGGTCTCCACCACCTGCTTGTAGGCCTCGAACTGGTACTCCTCGGTGGGGTAATCCTTGCTGTTCAGGTAGACGAACTCGGAGCGGAACAGGCCCACGCCGCCGGCGTCATTCTGCTGCACAGCACCCACATCGCCGATGCCGCCGATGTTGGCGTAGACATTGATGGTGGTGCCGTCCAGGGTGGTGTTGGGCTTGCCCTTCAGCTCCTGGAGCAGGGCCTGCTTTTTCTTGTCCTCCTGCTGGCGCTTCTGGAGGCTCTTGAGCAGGTCGGGGGTGGGGTCCACATAGACGCAGGCGTTGTAGCCGTCGATGACAGCCATCTTGCCGTCCCATGTGTCGTCGATCTCCTTGCACTGGATCAGGGCCGGGATGTTCATGCTGCGGGCCAGGATGGCGGTGTGGCTGTTGGTGCTGCCTTCCCGGGTCACAAAGCCCAGCAGCAGGCTCTTGTCCAGCCGGACCGTCTCAGAGGGGGCCAGGTCCTCAGCCACCAGGATGGAGGGCTCGGTGCCCTGCATGCTGTCCACATCGGTGCCCTGGAGGATATCCAGCATGGCCTGGGCGATGTCCATGACATCCGCGCTCCGGGCCTGGAGATAGGGGTCATCCATGGCCGCAAAGACGGCGGCCTGGTTGGTGCCTGCGGTCTTGATGGCGTACTCGGCGCACATCTTCTGTTTGGTGATGATCTCCCGGATGGCGTCGACAAAGTCGTCGTCCTCCAGCATCATGGCGTGGATGTTGAACACCTCGGCGATGTCCTCGCCGGCTTCGTCCAGCGCCTTTTCATACAGGGCGGTCTGCTGCTGGATGGCCTTCTGCTGGGCGTCCTCAAAGCGGAGCAGTTCCGCGCCGGTGTCGGTGACAGGCTTGGTGGAAATGGTGGTATCTTTTTTCTTGTAGATCTTGATCTTGCCGATGGCAATGCCGTTCAAAACGCTTTTGCCGGTACCTACCTGCATAGTTCTATCCTTTCTCCGTCCAGGCAGGCCTCTGTGCGAGGCCGCCGGGCGGCTGCCTCCAAAAAAGCCCCCGCAGGGTTACCGCGAGGGCTCAGCAACTGTTTCTTCTCAGGAATCAGAGGTTCTCAGTCATGAACTTCTCAATATCGGCCGCAGTAGCGTCCTCATCGTCGCCCTCAACCTTGACGGTAACGGTGTCGCCCTGCTTGACGCCCATACCCATCAGAGCCATCAGCTTGCGCATATCGCAGCTCTTGCCATCCTTCTCCAGGGTGGCAGTGCTTGCATGGCTCTTGACAACCTTGACAAGCAGACCGGCGGGACGTGCGTGGATGCCGCAGGCATCCTTAATGGTATACTGGAATTCCTTCATAGATCATTTCTCCTTACATCTGGCGTAAACTTGCAGCCGCGCAGCTGCGCTTCAAATCATGTGCATACAGGTGCGCACATTTTTCGATAACATTATTATAAACCCTGCACAGAAATTTTTCACCCTTTGATTTTGCCAATTTTTCATGACGATTTTTGTGATTATTGAACAAATTCCCGATTCAACCCCTCGGCGCATCCGCCCGATACGCCAAAAAATACCAAAAAATCCCGTCAGAACGTGCACTTGGCATTTCTGACGGGTTCAAACAAATTATTCCACCGGATACCCCTCGGCGTCGAGGGGAAGGTCGGTATACAAAGCGGTGCTCTCCTCCGCATAGAGCCCCGGGTCTCCCGAGGTCTCCTGGGCGGTGTCATCCAGCGCGGCGGCGGCTTCCGCCTCCTCCTGGGCGGCCGCCATGGCAGCCTGGGCATCCCCCAGACCGGTGACCACACCGGAGGGCTTTGACAGCAGATACGCGCCCACCGGCTTTTTCTTGTACACCAGCAGGACGCCGTAACTGGTTTCCCCGCCGCTGGAGGCGGAGGGAATCAGGGCCTGCCATTTTTCCACCGTCTTGCCCTTGTAGCGGGACAGGTCCAGCCCGCTCTGGCCCACCACCTCATTGAAGGCCGAGAAACTGTCGTCCCACTTGCGGGGGATCTTGACCTTGTCGGCGGTGATGGACGCCCCGTCCACCTCGATGCCATAGCCGGTGAACCAGGTCTGAATATCCTGGGCCGACTCGATTTTGCCCACGGCGCCGGCGGCCGCCTCCACCGTCTGGTTGCTGATGTACCGCCCCAGCAGGGCGCTGCACACCACCACCGCGCAGCACATGACGCCCACGCCGATATGGCGCAGCCGCGTCCGGTTCAATGTCACTACAAACATAGTTCCGCCTCCCCTACCCTCTGCCAGGGTGTATCTGACAAGATGCAATGTACTGAGATGCACCCTCAGTCTGGAACAGTGTATGCGGCAGATGCGAAAGCTATGTCAAACAAAAAGCTCCTCCGCTGCACGGAGGCAGAGGAGGGGCCGGGCAATGCTTTATGCCTCGGAGGAGATGTCGCTGCCGAAATACTTCTCGGAAATTTCGGTCAGGGTGCCGTCGGCGCGCAGGGCCTCGATGGCCTCATTGATGGCGGCCAGCAGGGTGTCGGAATTGCCGTCGTTCTTCACCGGAATGCAGACGTGGCTGGCGTCCTCGGTCTGGGCCACAATCTTAAAGCCGGCGTCGGGATGGACGTTCAGATAGTCGTAGAAAGAGACATCGGCGTTGAGGGTGGCATCCACCCGGCCGGCCAGCAGCATCTGGATGGTTTCATCCAGGGTGTCCACCCCCAGGACTTCGGCGCCGTAGCTCTCGGCCAGGGTCATGTAGGTGCTGGCGATGGAATTGGCGGTGGTCTTGCCGGCCAGGTCCTCAAAACTGGTGATGTCGGTGTTGTCCGACCGGACTGCCAGGGCGGTGTGAATGTAGGCGTAGGGCTCGGAGAAGTCATAGCTCTTGGCCCGCTCCTCGGTCACCTCGACGCCGTTGCAGACGATGTCGTAGCGGCCGGCATCCAGGCCCGCAAAGAGGCCGTCCCATTCGCCCTCCACATACTCGGGCTCCACACCCAGGTACTCGGCAATGGCCCGGGAAACCTCCACGTCATAGCCCACCAGGGTGTCGGTGTCGTCGTGGTAGGTCCAGGGGGACCAGGCGCCCTCCATGGCCACGATCAGGGTGCCCCGCTGGCGGACTGCCTCCAGACGGTCGGCGGCCTCACCCGATGCAGCGCCGGAGGCAGCCGAGGCAGCCCCCGAAGAGGCTGCGCTGCCGGCAGCCGTGGAAGAAGCGTCCGAGGAGCATCCGGTCAGCTCCAGGACACCGGCGGCGGCCATGACCGCCATCAGCGAGATAAATGTTTTTCGTTTCATGATCTTTCCCCTTTCTCTCTGGGTTGCGTTATCGGCTGGCAATGCGGCTCAGGAAGGCGCGGGTGCGCTCCTGCCGCGGATTGGCAAAGAACTCGGCGGAGGGGGCGCTCTCAATCACATGCCCGTCCTCCATGAAAATCACCTGGCTGGACACCTCCCGGGCAAAGGCCATCTCGTGGGTCACCACCAGCATGGTCATTCCCTCGGCGGCCAGCTGGCGCATGACGCCCAGCACTTCCCCGGTCAATTCGGGGTCCAGGGCTGAAGTGGGCTCGTCGAAATAGATGATCTCGGGATTGGTGGCCAGGGCCCGGGCAATGGCCACCCGCTGCTGCTGGCCGCCGGACAGCTGGTGCGGGTACTGGCTGCACCGGTCCGCCATCCCCACCTTTTCCAGCATCCGCACCGCGATTTCCCCGGCCTGGGCCCTGGGCATCCGGCGGGCCACAATCAGACCCTCGGTGACATTTTGCAGGACGGTCTTGTTGCGGAACAGGTTGTAGCTCTGGAACACAAAGGCGGTCTTGCGGCGGAGACGGGCAATCTCGGCGTGGGAGATCCGGGCCAGGTCGAAGCTCTCCCCGTCAAAGACCAGGCTGCCGCTGTCGGCCTTTTCCAGAAAGTTGATGCAGCGCAGCAGGGTGGTTTTGCCCGAACCGGAGGGGCCCAGAATGGCCACCACCTCGCCCTTTTCCACCGACAAATCGACCCCCTTGAGGACCTCCCGGTCCCCGAAGGATTTATGAATTTGATGTACTTCCAGCATCGGCATGGAACATTCCTCCCTCAGTTGAATCCGTGGGCGTTGAGGTACTTTTCGCCCTGTTTCTGCACCCAGGTCAGGACGGTGCAGAAGAGCAGATAGACCACCGCCAGCTCGCAATAGACCGGGAGGAACTGATAGGTATAGGAGGCCACCCGCTGGGTCGCCATAAACATTTCAGCCACCGTGATATTGGAGGCCAGAGAGGTATCCTTCACCATCCCGATCAGGGAGTTGGACAGGGGCGGGAAGGCGGTCCGCAGGGCCTGGGGCAGGATGATCCGCCGCATCACCTGCCACCAGGACATGCCGACGCAGTAGCCGGCCTCCAGCTGGCCCGCGGGCACCGACTCCAGCGCCGCCCGGATGGTCTCGGCGCAGTAGGCGCCCTCGTTGATGGAAAAGGCGATGACCGCCGTGGGGAAGGCGTCCAGCACAATCCCCATGCTGGGCAGGCCATAAAAGATGACAAACAGCTGGACCAGCAGCGGGGTGCCCCGGACCACCCAGATATAGACCCGGGCCAGCTGGCGGAGGACCGGCACCCGGGCGAACTGGACCAGGGCCACCGCCGCCGCGATGACCAGAGCCAGGGCGAAGGACAGGACCGTCAGGGGGATGGTCACCGCCAGGCCCGGCAGCAGAATGCGGGGGAACGATTCAATCAGCACCTGTACGGTGCGGTTTTGCAACAGTGTTTCAAACATGGATCGAAACCTTTTCTTTCAGGAAATGGATGTCCGGCAGGGACATTCGATGGCTTTCATAGCATAGCACCAAACCGGCCCAAAGGCAAATACCTGTGCCGTATATCCTACCATACTTCTAGGGCATGGACTGATATCCAAGCCCACCCGCTCAGGGCCGAACGGGTGGGCCGGATCAAAGAGATGCAGTTTTTAGCCCAGGCAGTTGCCGCAGGGGGTGTAGCCCGCCTCGATGGCCTCCTCATAGCTGGAGAAGAGGACCTGATTGACCGGGTCCGGCAGATTGGAACAGCTGGGCAGATGGAACTTTTTGGAGTTGACATTGCCGATGTAGGCCTGGATGGTCTGGGTGGAACTGCTCTGCTGGCCGCTGCCATCGGTCATGGTGGGGTTCTGCTCTTCGGGGGTGACGTAGAACTCGCTGAACACCGTGTAGTTGGTGCCGTCGCTGGTGACGGTGACATTCCCCGCCAGGTCGGTGCGCCAGACATCCACGCCGGCATCACGGAGACGGCTGAGGGTGTCCTCGCTGGGGTGGCCGTAGCTGTTCCCCTCCCCCACCGAGATCACGCCCACTTCGGGCAAAACGGCATTCAAAAAGACATAGCCGGTGGAAGTCTCGCTGCCGTGGTGGCCCACCTGGAGGACATCCACATCCAGATTCGCCCCCGAGGCCACCAGGTCATCTTCGGCCTTTTGTTCCATGTCGCCGGTCAGCAAAACGCTGGTGTCCCCGTAATCAATCCGCAGCACCAGGGAGGTGTCGTTGGCGTCGTCGTACTGGGCCACCGGTCCCAGGACCTGGACGGTGGCGCTGCCCAGCTGCCAGCTGGTGCCCACCGCCGGGACCTCGACGGACAGTCCCTGTTCCTGGGTGTACTTGACAAAATCCTGGAAACACTGGGTGTCGTTCTGGGTCACGGGGGCGTAGACATGCCCCGCCGGGAACTTGGCCAGAACCGCCGCCAGACCGCCCACATGGTCCTCGTGGGCGTGGCTGCAAATCACATATTCCAGCCGGGACACGCCGGCGTTCTGGAGGTAAGAGACCACCAGACTGCCGTCGGCCACGTTGCCGCCGTCATAGAGCATACTCTGTCCGTCGCAGGTCACCAAAACGCTGAGCGCCTGCCCTACGTCGATGAAATTGACGGTGAAATGGGTCTCTGCCGGCGGCGTGTCGGAGACCTGATAGACGCCGCCATCGCCATGGAGAAATGTCATGTCCCCGCAGCCGGCCAGACTCAACGCCACGGCCGCCGCCAGGACCAGGGCGGTCAGCCGGCGCAGCAGCCGCCCGGTGATGGTGTTGTTTGGTTTCTTCATTTCTTGCCCTTGCGGGGAGACTGTCCCCCGCCCTCCTTCCGGTTGGTCTTTTTGGGTGCGGTCCGGGGTGCAAACCGGGCCCCCGGCACCGGCTTGCGGCTGGCGGGCTTTTCCTCCCGGCCGGCGCCCCTGGGATGCACGGTATAGCTGCCGTCGGGATGGATGGTCACGTCCCGGGCTTCGGCCCGTTTGGCACCCCGCTGGACCGCCCGGCGTCCCGCCGCCGGCACCAGCAGGGGGATCAAATCCTCCCGATGGGTCATCTTGAGGGCCTTGACCACCTTCTCGGCGTTCCGGGGCTCATAATACTGGAGCAGGGCCCGCTGGAGGGCCTTGCCCTCGGCGGTCTTTTCCACAAAGACCGGCTTGAGGGTGTAGGGGTCCAGGCCGGTGTAGAACATGCAGGTGCTGACGGTGCCCGGGGTGGGATAGAAGTCCTGGACCTGCTCGGGGCGCATGTGGTTTTTGTACAGGTACTCGGCCAGGTAGACCGCATCCTTCAGGGTGCTGCCGGGATGGCTGGACATCAGATAGGGCACCAGGTACTGCTTTTTCCCCGCCTTTTTGCTCAGCTCGTAGAATTTATCCTTGAACTTGTTGAACACCTCAATGGGGGGCTTGCCCATATAGGCCAGGGTGTTGGGGGCGCAGTGCTCGGGGGCCACCTTCAGCTGGCCCGACACATGGTATTCCACCAGTTCCTGGAAGAAGGTGTCGTCGGGGTCGGCCATCAGGTAGTCAAACCGGATGCCGCTGCGGACAAAGACCTTCTTGACCCCCGGCAGCTCCCGCACCCGGCGGAGAATGTTCAGGTAGTCCTTGTGGTCCACAATCAGATGGGGGCAGGGCTGGGGCGCCAAGCAGTGTTTGCCGCCGGTGCACATCCCCTTTTTCATCTGCTGGCCGCAGGAGGGGAACCGGAAGTTGGCGGTGGGGCCGCCGATGTCGTGGATATAGCCCTTGAAATCGGGCTCGTGGGTCATCCGCTCGGCCTCGGCCACAATGCTGTCGGCGCTGCGGCTGGTGACCCGCCGGCCCTGGTGCAGCTGGATGGCGCAGAAATTGCATCCGCCGAAACAGCCCCGGTTCTGGATGATGGAGAACTGGACCTCCCGGATGGCGGGCACTCCGCCCATGGCCTCATAGATGGGGTGATAGCGGCGGGTGTAGGGCAGGGCGTAGACCTTGTCCAGCTCCCACCGGACCAGGGGCTTGGCGGGGAGGTTCTGGACCAGGTATTTTTCGCTCTGTTTCTGGACGATGATCTGGCCGCTGACCACATCCTGATTGTCCATCTGAATCCGGCAGGCTTTGGCGTAGGCCACCTTGTCCGACGCCACCTTTTTGTAGCCGGCGCACTCCACATAGTGGGCGGGCAGGTGGTCAAAGTCGGTCAGATAGCAGGTGCCGTCCACATCGGTGATGGTGTCGATGGACTCCCCGGCCGCCAGGCGGCGGGCAATCTCCACCGTCTGGTGCTCCCCCATCCCGAAGCTGATGAGGTCGGCCCCCGAGTCCTCGGCGATGCTGGGCAGGACGGTGTCCAGCCAGTAGTCGTAATGGGCGAACCGCCGGAGGGAGGCCTCCAGGCCCCCCAGAATCACCGGCAGGTCGGGATAGGCCTCCTTGGCCAGGCGGGTGTAGACGGTGGCGCTGCGGTCGGGACGGCCGCCAGCCTTGCCGCCGGGGGAATACTCGTCCTCGGCCCGGGGGATCTTGGCCACCGAATAGTGGCTGACCATGCTGTCCACGTTGCCGCCCCCGATGAAAAAGCCGTACTTGGGTTTTCCGAACCGCTTGAAGTCCTCGCAGTCGGTGTACCGGGGCTGGGCCAGAACCCCCACCCGGTAGCCTTCCGCCTCCAGCAGCCGGCTGATGATGGCGGTGCCGAAGCTGGGGTGGTCCACATAGGCGTCGCCGCCCACCACCACAAAATCCAGCTGGTCCCAGCCGCGCTGGTCCATGTCCTCCCGGCAGATGGGCAGAAATTCGGTGTACGCCGGATACCCGGCAGTCGTCGCATTGCTCATAGTTTTCCTCACTGGTTATTGGTTGTCGGGCTGGTTCAGGTTCATTTCAAGCCACTGCTGCCGGCTGATGAGGACGGCGCGGGGCTTGGCGCCCTCGTAAGGGCCGATGATTCCCTTCTGTTCCATCTCGTCCATGATCCGGGCCGCCCGGGCATAGCCCAGCTTGCACCGCCGCTGCAACAGGCTGGTGGAGGCCTGACCCGCATCAATGACCACCTCGACGGCAGCCTTCAGCATGGGATCGTCGGTCTCTCCGCCCTCGTCATCGTGGTCCTTGCCGCCCTTGTCCTGGATGGTGTGTTCCTCCATGGCCTTAATCATGGCCTCGTCGTACTGGACGGTGCCCGAGGCCTTGATGAAGGTCAGCACCCGGCTGATCTCCTCATCCTTGACGTAGGTGCCCTGGATGCGGATGGGCTTGGGCGCGCCCACCGGCATGAACAGCATATCGCCCATGCCCAGCAGTTTCTCGGCGCCGGCACCGTCCAGAATGGTTCGGCTGTCCACCTGGCTGGACACCGCAAAGGCGATCCGGCTGGGGATGTTGGCCTTAATCAGGCCGGTGATGACATCCACGCTGGGACGCTGGGTGGCCACAATCAGGTGCATGCCGGCGGCGCGGGCTTTCTGGGCAATGCGGCAGATGGAATCTTCCACGTCCTTGCCCACCACCATCATCAGGTCGGCCAGCTCGTCGATGATGATGGCAATATAGGGCAGCTTCTCCAGCATGGGATCGGTGGCCGCCAGCTTGTTGAAGGTCTTGATGTCGCGGACGTTGTTGTCCGCAAAGAGCCGGTACCGCCGCTCCATCTCGGCCACCGCCGAGCTCAGGGCGCCGGCGGCTTTTTTGGGCTCGGTGATGACCGGCATCAGCAGGTGGGGAATGCCGTTGTATTCGGCCAGCTCCACCACCTTGGGGTCAATCAAAATCAGCTTGACATCCTCGGGGCCCGACCGGAACACCAGGCTCATGATGATGCTGTTGACGCAGACCGATTTGCCGCTGCCGGTGCTGCCGGCGATCAGCAGATGGGGCATCTTGCACAGGTCGGCCACCTGGGCCACGCCGGCAATGTCCTTGCCCAGGGCAATGGTCAGGGGGCTGGTCATATGGCGGAAGCTCTGGCTCTCGAAGATGCTGCGGATGCTGACCGCCGCCCGCTTCCGGTTGGGCACCTCAATGCCCACTGCCGGCTTGCCGGGGATGGGGGCCTCCATGCGGATATCCGCCACCGCCAGATTCAGGGCCAGGTCGTCGGCCAGGGAGGTGATCCGGCTGATCTTGACGCCTGCCATGGGCTGCACCTCGTACCGGGTGACGGCCGGGCCCCGGGAGATATCCAGAACCCGGGTCTTGACGCCGAAGCTCTCCAGGGTGTCCACCAGTTTCTGGGCGTTGGCCTGGAGCTCGCTCTGGGCCCCCTCGTCCGTTTCCTCGGCGGGCTTGTCAAACAGCTCGATGGGCGGGTACTCGTAGGCCGCCGGGGCCGCGGCTTCCTCGCCGGCTGGGGCCGAGGCGGCCGCTGCCTGTTCCGCGTCGGCCGGTTTCTCCATGGCCGCTGCCGCCAGGGTGGCGATATCGCCGGATTCCCCGGCCGGCTCCTCCTCGACCTGAATCCATCCGTCGTCCTCCTCCGGGGCGGAAGCAGAGGAGTCGGCAGACGCCGCGGCCTCCGTCTGGGGGGCGGACGGGGCGGCAGGCGCCGCCGGCGCCACAGGGGGCACGGTGGGCGTCACGGTGGGCGCCACCTTGGGTGTCACCGACGCCTGGAAGGGGATATCCCCCGAAGCGGTCCCCTCGTCCTTGTCCTGGTCATAAAAGACCCCGTGGGGAGCCGTCTGGGCCGGCGGGTCCTCCGCCTCCGACGGCCGCAGGGGATTCAGTCCGAACATGCCTCCCGGCCCGGCGATGATGGGTTCAATGGGCTCGCTGCCTCCGTCCGACACCGCTCCCGGATCGGGCCCCAAATCGATGTCAAAGGGGGCCCGGGGATGGCTGACCGCCGCCGACTGGAGGGGGGTCTCGGGCCTGGGCTGGGGCTCCTCAACGCTGCCGTCCTGATTGGGCAGGCGGCCCCGGCCCAGGATGTTGGACAGCCAGGCCGGCATCCCGATGTGGAAGCCGGGGTCCAGATCCAAGTCATCCTCCGGCCCGTCGTCGATCAGGTAGTCATCGCCCTCCTCCCATTCTTCCTCTGCCTCGGCTTCGGCCTCCGCCTGGGCTTTGGCTGCCAGCCGGGCGGCCCGCCGCTCCTGGTGCGCGGCCCGGCTGTCCGCATAGACCTCCAGGCCCTTTTCCCTGGCATCTCCCAGCAGGCCGGTCAGCCACTGCCAGATGTCGGCGGGGGTGACATCGAAGATATAGCAGCTGACACAGATGGCCAGCGCCACCACAATCAGATTGGCCGCCGGACGCCCGCAGAACAAGAGCAGGGTGCCGCCCAGCAGGCCGCCCAGCGACCCGCCGCCGAACCAGGCGTTGACGCCGTTGTCGTAGCAGGCAACGCCCATCTGGGAGGCCGTCAGCCCCTGGGCCGGAATGTCTGAAAAGACCACCGCCGCCCCGCTCAGGAACACCAGCCCCAGCGCCAGCTTGACGGCGCTTCCCAGGACCGGTTCATCCCGGGCGGTGAGGACGGCCATATAACAGACCGCCGGACCCAGCACAAAGCTGCCCGCCCCGAACAAACCGAACAGAATATCGTGGACGGAATGCCAGACCGACTGTCCGTCCACAAACGCCAAAAGCACCAGCAGAATTCCCACAAACAGGGTGATGCTGCTGGCCAGCAGACGGCGCTGGGTCTGCTGCCTGGCCCGGGCGCTTTTGCCCCGGGCGCTGGATTTTCGTTTTTTTCTCGCCATGAATCCCAGTACCTCATCAGCAAAAATCTCATAGGTTCTTTTATTGTATCACGGGCGGCACAAAATGGCAAACCGCCGGGCCCAACAGCCCCTCTCGCCGCCCGGCCGCCAAACAAAAACAGCCCGGAATGCAGGATTCCGAGCTGTTGTCTGGTGCCGGTGGTGGGGGTCGAACCCACACGTGTGATTAGCACAAGGGATTTTGAGTCCCCCTCGTCTGCCATTCCGACACACCGGCTTATCGTATACGTTATTATAGCGTATTTGAACGGCAAAATCAAGCGGAAAGTTTCTCATTTGGCTTTTTCCTACGGGGCGGCCGCCGGACCGGCCCCCGGCGCTCGCCTGCAAACCTCATTTGTCCCTTTTCCTCCCCCGCGGCAGCGTCGGCGGCAGGGGCCGGATTTTCACAAATGGGACCGGCTTTCAGCCGCGCCGCGCAAGCCGGAACGGCCTTTTTGTTTGTAGCATTGGGAAGGGTTCGGGCCGGGCCGGCAGCCTCTTTTTGTTTCCCACAGGCAGACAGTGCCACGACGGCGGGACCCGGGTCTTTTTGGCAGGCCTGCATTTATGGTGTTATTTCTGGACCGGATGGGGCATCTTTTTTCAAAAAAGACTTTACAAATGAATCACAACTTTATATTATATAAATAGTCAGTTTTTATGCCCCGCAGCCTCCGGCGCTGCGGCGGTTCCCCATAAAAAAGAACGAAAGAAAGGTGGATGGAAATGTCCGCAAAGAAAGCTGCCGCATCCGTCGATACGCCCCTGCCTGAAGTTCCGGCGCAAGATGCTCCGGCTTCTGAGCCCAAGCGCAAAACCCAAAAGTCCGCAAAATCGACCCCGCGCCGGGGCCGCCCGCCTCTTTCTCCCGAGATTTATATCGAAACCGGCGGCCATCAGTACAACGTGACCGACATTGTCGAGCGGGCCAAAGCCGATTACCGTCTGACCCACAAGGTGGGTGTCCAGTCCTGCAAGATCTATATCAAGCCGGAGGATGGCGCCGCCTACTATGTCGTCAACAAAGTGGAAGGCAAACTGGATCTGTAACTGCTTCGCAGGGGCCCGCCGCGGCGGGTCCCCGTTTTTCTTTTTCCACCAAAAAGCTCCCCGACGCCCAAGGGCATCGGGGAGCTTTTGTCGTTGAAACCGGAGCCGGTCAGAAGCTTAGTAGTTCTTGACCTTCAGCTCAAAGTAATCCTGGGGATGTGCGCAGACCGGGCACTTCAGAGGAGCGGACTTGCCGATATAGGTGTAGCCGCAGTTGGAGCACTGCCAAACCTGCTGCTCCTCACGTGCAAAGACCTGATTCTTGGCCAGGTTCTCGGCCAGAGCCAGATAGCGCTCCTCGTGCTCCTTCTCGATGCCGGCCACCATGGTGAACAGAGCGGCGATCTGGTTGAAGCCCTCCTCCTTGGCCTCCTTGGCCATCCGGGGATACATCTCGGTCCACTCGTCGTGCTCGCCGCCGGCTGCCATCTGCAGGCAGGTGGCGGTGTCGGGGATCTCGCCGCCGTTCAGCAGCTTGAACCAGATCTTGGCGTGCTCCTTCTCGTTGTTGGCGGTCTCCTCGAAGATCTTGGCCATCTGGACATAGCCTTCCTTCTTTGCCTTGCTGGCAAAGTAGGTGTACTTATTGCGGGCCTGGCTCTCGCCGGCAAAAGCTTCCATCAGGTTTTTCTCGGTCTTGCTGCCCTTCAGTTCCATAAATCGTCTCTCCTTTGTCGTTGATTTCTTTGTTGATCGCTTGGTTTGCGTTGGATTCGTTCACTTGCTGCCTGTATCCAGGCTGTGATTGTATTATACTTCATACAATCCCGGATTGCAAGAGGGCATCGGCAGTTTTTAAGAATTATTCTTATTTATTTCACACAACCGCCTCAGCTGTGCTGTTTCATGGCGGCCACCGCAATGCCCAGGCCGCTCCAGGCCGCCTGATACATCAAAACCACCAGCAGCGACAGGGTGCCCACGCTGCCCGAATAGCTCAGCAGAAGCCCGATGAGCGCCGAGAATCCCGCCGACACCAGCTGGATGGCGACGCCGGCGCTCTCGGCCGCCTGGGCCCGCTGGGCGGCCCGGAGGCCGCCGGTGAGACTGGTGAAGCCCTTGAGATGGAGCATGCAGCAGGGGGCGTCCTGGATGGCGGTGATGGCGGGGGCCAGCGCCTTGCACTGGGACTCACCCAGCACCGTAATCAGGCCCTCGGGCATATGGTAGGCGGCCGCGATTTTTTCCGCCGTCAAAGAGGGGTCCTGGCAGGTGACCAGCAGACGGATGTTTTCCCGGTGGAGGATGGACAGGCAGCGGGCGGCATGCTTGCCGCCGATATACCGCAGCACAAACATGGCGTACATATTGCCCGACACAGCCAGATACAGGATCTGCATTTCCCCGTCCCGGGAATGCTGGGCTTCATAGCTCAGATCGGGCAGGGCGATTCCCTCCTGTTCCATATAGGCCCGGGTGCCGATCAGAATCCGGTTGTTTTCGCACCAGCCCGAGAAACCCAAACCGGTGTGGCGTTCCAGATCTTTCACCGGGGGAAGGATGTCGGTGCGGTCCGCGATGATGGTGCGGAACAACCGGCTGAGGGTGTTGCAGCCCTGATTCAAAACGCTGGCCGTATAGAGGATGGCCCGGTCAATCCGGCCGCCCTTGAAGATGCGGATGTCCTCCAGCTGGGCGCTCTCGGGGGTGAACAGTTCCCCGGCGTCCACCTGGACGGTGTCGATGCCGTTCAGTTCCTCGATGCCGGCCCATCCCGGAATCACAGCCCCCACTGCGCCGGCGGTCCGCTCGGTTTGCAGGGCCGTCAGGCCCGCAATCAGGGTGGAGGAGAGAGGAGCGCCCAGGCAGAGGATCGAGGCAATGGCCGCGACGGCGCCGTTTATCCCCTTGCCGGTCAGCAGCATCAGGATGCCGCCCACCGCTGCGCAGCCCAGCAAAATCCGGGCCAGCAGCTGGACCTTCTTTTCCCCGGCCCGGGGGCTGAAGCTCTGGGACAGGAAGGAGCCGTCTCCCTCCATGGGCCGGCTGAGCAGAATCCAGGGGTCCTTCTTTTCCAGGGCGGGGACCAGACCGCGGATCAACTCCTTGTCCTGGGCCCGATAGGCCCCCTCATGGGCCACCCCGCTGGTGGCAATCTTGTAGCCGTCCCGGACCGAAACCGCCAGAAAACGGCTGCCCAGATTGTTCAGAAAGAGGGCCAGGGCTGCCGCGCCGCTCATCAGGGTCAGGGTGGTGCCCTGATACGCTTGGGGATTCAGCAGGGCCACCACCGATTGCAGCAGGGCCGCCGCGCCGGCCAGTGCCGGCATGGTGTCATAGGAAGGCGTTTTCAAAAGCCCCAGCAGACCATCCCGCATGGTATGGCGGGAAACCGCCAGGACCCCCGCCAGCAACAGCAGGTTGGCCCCCAAAAAGGCCGCCGGGGCGGTGTCGGGTGCAAGGCCATCCATCCCGGGCAGATATCCCTCATAGATGAATCCGGCCCAGAGCAGGGCCGCCGCCAGAATGCCGCTGAGGGCACACCGGAGGTTCATGGCCGCCACCGTCTGGTTCAAGGCCCGGGCCGCATCTTCGGCGGTCTGGGGCTCTTCGGGCTGGTCCGGCTCCTCCTCGGGTTTGGAGGCGGGCTTGGGTTCCTCTTCGGAGTTGTCCGGGCTGGCCGCCGCATGTTCGGGGGCTGTCTCGGTCTTTCCCTTTTTGCCCGGCCGCCAGCCTTTGGCCGCGTGTTCCGGGGCGGCAGGTTTGGGAGTCTCCAGCGGGGTTTCCGTCCCCTCCTCCTCTTCGTGGAGTTCCAGACTCATGGTGTCGTCCATGGTCAGGGCCGGGGCTTGCTCTCCCCGGGGAGCTTCATCCTCCCCTACCCCGAAAAAGTGGAACCCGCCCACCTGCTGGGTGATCTCCTTGTCCTCTTCCGGCTTGGAAACCACCTTCTTTTTCCGGGGGCTGGGGGTGCCTTTGCCGCCGTCCAGAATCTTTTGGAGTTTTTCCCGCTCGGGGTTCGCCTGGACGGGCTTTTTCTCGGGGGCCGGGGGCGTATCCTGCGCCGAGGCTTCCGCTGCTGCGGCGGGTGTGGCCTGGGCCGCTGTGGGATTCTGGACCGGGGCCGCCGCCGGTTTGGACGGGGCGGCCACTTTCACCGCAGCCGCCGTCTTGGCGGGCCGGGCCGTCGAGACTTTCACCGCCGGGGTCTGGGAGGCCTGACGGGCGGCCGCCCGCCGGGCCTCTGCCCGGGCGGCGGCCGAGGGCCGGGGCTTTTCCAGCTCGGCGGCCAGCTTTGCCGCGGCCAGACCGGCCTCCTGTTTGGGGGGCTGTTCGGGCTGGGGCGCCGGCTCTTCCTTCCGGGCCTGCTCCGGTTTGGACCGGACCCCTTCCAGCTCCAGGGTCAATTCCTCCAGAGAGGGACCTGTGACAGGCTCTGTCTGGGGGTCTGCGCTGTCCAGCATGATTTCGCCGGTGGGGCCCGGCGCAATGGGGGTCTCGGCCCAAAAGAGTTCTTCCTCTTCCTCCTGGTCGGGAGGCGGGGTGCCTCTGGCCTTTGCCCGCTTGCCGAAAAACCGGGCCAGCAGCCCATGCTTGCGGTCGGGCTGGCTGGCGGCCCGGGTGGGATTCATCATCTCTTCCGGCACCTGCGCCACACTGGTGGTGAAAAACGTGTTGAACTTCTCTCGCTGTTTCTGCTCGAGTTCCTCCCGGGTCAGTTCCCGGTGATCGGAATCCTTTGGCATCCTTGTCCCTCCCATCCCGAGGCTCTCTGCGCCCCGGTCATTTCATCGTTCCGGCGCGCTGTGCCTGGATCTCGTAGAGAATGATCCCGGCTGCCACCGAGACGTTATAACTGTCCACGCCGGTGCCCGATGCTGCCATCTCCAGCCGCAGCACCCCGTCGCACCGCTTTTTCACCAGCTGCGACACGCCGCCGCCCTCGCTGCCCAGCACCAGGGCAATGGGCCCGGTCAGGTTGTTGCTCCGCAGGGACACCCCGTCCATGTCGGCGCAATAGACAAAAATGCCCTCCTCCTTCAGCCGGCGGATGGTCTCGCTGATGTTGACCACCCGGGCCACCGGCAGCCGCTCGGCGGCGCCGGCGCTGGCCTTGATGACGGTGGGGGTCACCGAGGCGCCTCCCCGCTTGGGAATGATGATGCCATGGGCCCCGCACAGCAGGGCCGAACGCATCACGGCGCCCAGGTTGTGGGGGTCCTCAATTCCATCGCTGATGACCAGAAAGGGGGGCTCCCCCTTCTCGCGGGCGGCGGCCAGCATGTCATCCACTTCCACATAGGCAATCTCGCTGGCAAAGGCCGCCACGCCCTGGTGGCTCTCGGTGCCGGTCAGAAGGCGAAGCTTGTTGGGATGTACCCGTTTGACGGCGGCCCCGGCTTCCTTGGCCAGGGCGGTATAATACGATGCAACGGCCGGGGCCATCCCCTCGGCCAGCATGACGGTATCCACGCCGGAACCGCTCTTGAGCAGCTCGGCCACCGGATTTTTTCCATAGACCAGGCGTTCGTTGGGCTGCATCTCCTGACCCTGTTCGGTCTTGTCAGCCCTGCTTCCCGGGCGGAGGCTGCGCGGTTTATTCTCTTGCATGGTATGTCCTCCTGTATCTGCCGCACCTGTCAAAAGCGGCGGCACAATGATAGTCTACGGTAAATTATAACATAAGCCGCGCGGTATTGCTAGGGTATATCGGAAAAGTTAACAATCCCAAACCGCGCTCCAAAAATCGACGAAAATCAGCTTTTTTCCTGCTCTTTCCACCGGTTTTGCGGCGGCTTTTGACCCCTCTGGAAGAGTATGGACCGGCCCTTTCGGCCCCATACCCGGCCCCGCCGGGACTGGAAAAGTTTTCAACATTTGGGCCCATATACGAGTTGTAAACGGGTCCTGTTTTTTCCACAAGTTGAAAACCCGGTGGAAAAAGTGTAAAACTTCAGCTTCAAAGCCTCTTTCCGGTGTGGAATTCAACGCTTTCCACTGACTTTTCAACCATTGCACAAATTCCTGCGTTTGGACTCCGGCTACAATTTGTATTTTTCAAGTTGGAAAGCTGACTATTTTCGAGCCCGAATTCTGGCCTGGTTTGCAGAAAATGCCGACATCCCTTTGACGGATGTGATATACTGTTGAAAAGACTGTGTAAAATTCTGCGGCAGAGCCCTCTTTCCCCTTTCCACAGGGGCGGCTTTTGCCCCAAGGAGGTCATCCATTTGTATCTCAAGGCAAAGGGCCTGTCGCTGGCCCAGACCCTGGACTGCGGCCAGTGTTTCCGCTGGCAGTCCCAGCCCGACGGCAGCTGGACCGGCATTGTGGAGGGACAGGCGGTCCGGGTCCAGGAAGTCCCCGGGGACGGCCTGGAACTCACCGGCCTGGCCGGGCCCGACCCCGACCCGGCTTTCTGGTCCGGCTATTTCGCCCTGGACCTGGATTATCCCGCCCTGCTGGACCGGATGCGGGCCGCCCATCCGGGTCTGGCCAACTGCATCGACTGCGCCCCCGGCATCCGGGTGCTGCGGCAGCCCTTCTTTGAAGCCCTCATCACCTTCCTCATCAGCCAGAACAACAACATCCCCCGGATCAGGGGGATTGTGGACCGGCTGTGCCGGGGATTGGGCCAGCCGCTGGACGACGGCGGGAACTTCTACGCCTTCCCCTCCGCCCGGCGTCTGGCCCCGCTCACCGAGGCGGATCTCGCCTTTCTGCGGGCGGGATGGCGGAGCAGCTACATTCTGGACGCCGCCCGCCGGGTGGCATCCGGCGCCCTCACCCAGCCGCAGCTCCAGGCCCTGCCCCTGGCCGAGGCCAGGGCCCGGCTGATGGAAATCAAAGGGGTGGGGCCCAAAGTCGCCGACTGCACCCTGCTGTACGGGCTGGGCCGCTGGGAGGCCTATCCCATCGATGTCTGGGTCCGCCGGGCCGATCAGACCCTGTTCACCGGCCGGGTCAAAGACCCCGCCGCCTACCTGAATCGAAAGACCGGCGGACACGCCGGCATCGCCCAGCAATACATCTTTGCCTGGGCCCGCAGCACGGGTTTGACAAAAAAACCACATAAAAACCCGGCTTGCGATTGATTTTACTTTCTATTTCGGTTATACTTGTGAAAGCAGGGGTCCGCCAGAACGGCGGACAAGCTGATTCCATGTTTTTCCATAGGAAAATAGATGCTTGGAGGTAAGAAACAATGCTGGTAAATGCAACTGAAATGCTTCTGAAAGCACGGGACGGCCACTATGGCGTGCCCCAGTTTAACATCAACAACCTGGAGTGGACCAAGGCTGTTCTGACTGCCTGCGAGGAGACCAAGAGCCCCGTCATCCTGGGTGTGTCTGAGGGCGCCGGCAAGTATATGACCGGCTTCAAGACCGTCGCTGCCATGGTCAAGGCCATGGTGGATTCCATGGGCATCACCGTGCCCGTGGCTCTGCACCTGGATCACGGCACCTACGAGGGCTGCAAGGCCTGCGTAGAGGCTGGCTTCTCGTCCATCATGTTCGACGGCAGCCACTACCCCATCGAGGAGAACGTCGAAAAGACCAAGGAGCTGGTGGCCCTGGCTCATGCCAACGGCATGTCCATCGAGGCTGAGGTCGGCTCCATCGGCGGCGTCGAGGACGGCGTCGTGGGCTCCGGCGAGATCGCTGATCCCGCTGAGTGCGCCCGCATCACCGAGCTGGGCATCGACTTCCTGGCAGCCGGCATCGGCAACATCCACGGTGTCTACCCGGCCAACTGGAAGGGCCTGGACTTCGAGGCTCTGGACCGCATCCACAAGGCCACCAACAACATTCCTCTGGTCCTGCACGGCGGCACCGGCATCCCCGACGAGATGATCGCAAAGGCCATCAGCCTGGGCGTCTGCAAGATCAACATCAACACCGAGTGCCAGCTGGTCTTTGCTGAGGCCACCCGCAAGTACATCGAGGCTGGCAAGGATCAGCAGGGCAAGGGCTTCGACCCCCGCAAGCTGCTGGCTCCCGGCGCACAGGCCATCATCGACAAGTGCAAGGAGAAGATCGAGCTGTTCGGCTGCGCCGGCAAGGGCTGATTCCCTCCTGAACTGAAAAGCAGTCAAATGCCCCGCCGCGCCGGTATCCCCGGTGCGGCGGGGCTTCTTTGCTGCTCCTGCTCCACAGAAAAAGCCCCGCTGACCGGTTTTCCGGTGCAGCGGGGCTTTTGTTTCGGGGTGGGCCGTCAGCCGGTGATGGTAAAGCTCCGGCTGATGTTCTGGGTGGTGTAGTTGCCCTCCACCACCGCAGTCTGGGTGTATTCGCCCGGCTCGGTGGGCGGCTCACTGGTGGTCTGGCCGCCCAGGCCCAGGAAACCACCCTTCTTCTTGTAGGTGTAGCTGACCCTGGGGTTCTGGAGGATGGCGCCGTCCACTTCCACCACGGCCGAGAAGTCGAAGTTCTGCGCTTCTTCCACCGTCATGGCAGCGGGGGTCTGCTGGCTCCAGTACTGCCGGACGCCCTCGCTCTTCCGGGCCACCTTGAAGATGGCCAGGCCGCCGGTGTTGACATCCCCCTTGTTCAGGGTGACCGCGCCGGCCACATAGCTGCCGGAATCCACCGGCTGCTCATCCATATAGATATGGGTGACCAGGCCTTCGGGCAGGTAGCGCCGGATCAGCTCCAGGGCGCTGTTCATGCCGGTGACCACATTTTGCAGGGCCGGCACATAGTATTGCAGCACGGCCATCAGGGCGGTCAGCTCCTCCGCCACCCGGATCAAAACGCTGACATCGTTGCCGTCGATCAGCTGTTTCAGGTAGCGGTAGAGGTTGAAGTTGGTGGTGTTGGCGGGGTCTGCCGCCATCGAATTGGGCAGCGGAATCAGCTCCAGCAGGATCCGAACTTTTTCGGGCAGGAGCAGGGTGACAAAGCCCTTGGCTTCGCCGCTGACGCCCAGCACCACAGCAATATACTGGGTGTCCTCGGGGGTGGCGCGGATGGTCACATTGACCGGCGAGCCATAGACGGCATTGTCGGTGGCCTCGATGCGGATGGCAACCAGTGCGTTGTCCTCCGCCAGAGCCTGGGCAGCAGGCGCAGAGGTGCCCGCTGCAACTGCCGGCACAACCGCTGTGCAGGCCATAACGGCTGCAAGCGCCAGTGCGGCGATCCGTTTTCTCAGCATAATGTCCCTCCTTACAAAAGCAGGTGATGTAGGGGCATGCCCCGCTCTTATTCTACAGCAAAGCGCAGATTCGGTCAATGACGGGATTATACCGTCCTTCCTTTTCCAGCTCAGATCCGGCTCAGCTGGGGACCCTGGGCGGTGTCCTTGACGGCCCAGCCCTTGGCGGTGATCTCGGCCCGCAGCGCGTCGGCGGTGGCCCAGTCTTTGGCCTTCTTGGCGGCGGCACGCTTCTCCACCAGTTCCATCACGTCGGCGGGGACCTCGTCCTTCTTCCGGTTGTACAGCAGGCCCAGCACCCCGGCCAGCTCGTCAAAGACGCCGGCGGCGGTCTCCAGGGCCTCCCTGGTGGAGGAAGCCGACAGGGTGTTGATCTCCTTCACCAGGTCGAACAGGGCGGCCAGGGCGTCGGGGGTATTCAGATCGTCATCCATGGCGGTGCAGAACTTCTGGCGGGCGGCGGCGGCCTTCTCCTTCAAGGTCTCATCGGTGCCGAAGCTGCCCTGGCCCAGGACAAAGTCCAGATTCTCCCGGCAGGTGTACAGCCGCTCCAGGCTGTTCTTGCAGCTCTCGATCAGGTCCACGGTGTAGTTCAGGGGCATCCGGTAGCCGGCGGTCAGCATGAAATACCGGATGGGCTCATAGCCGTAGACGTTGGCCACGTCCCGCACCGTGAAGAAGTTGTGGAGGCTCTTGGACATCTTCTGGTTGTCCACATTGATGAAGCCGTTGTGCATCCAGTACCGGGCAAAGGTGCAGCCGTTGGCGCACTCGCTCTGTGCAATCTCGTTCTCGTGGTGGGGGAAAATCAGGTCCTGACCGCCGCAGTGGAGGTCGATGGTCTTGCCCAGGTGGGTCCGGCTCATGGCGCTGCATTCAATGTGCCAGCCGGGACGGCCCATGCCGTAGGGGCTCTCCCAGGCGGGCTCGCCGGGCTTGGCGGCCTTCCAGACCGCGAAGTCGGCGGGGTCCTCCTTCAGGTCGTCGTCCATCTGGCTGCGGAGGGCGCGGTTGCCGCTCTCCAGGTCGTCCAGATTCAGGTGGCTCAGTTTGCCGTATTCGGCATCGCTGCGGACCCGGAAATACACGTCCCCGTTCCGGGCCACATAGGCGTGGCCGCTGGCCACCAGGTCGGCCACGATGTCCAGAATCTGCTGGATGTGCTCGGTGGCCCGGGGCTGGACGGTGGGGGGCAGGCAGTTGAGGCCGGCGGCGTCCTTCTTGTACTCGGCCTCGAACCGCTGGGCCACCGCCTGCATGGTGGTGCCCTCCTCCTGGGCACGGGTAATCAGTTTGTCATCGATGTCGGTGATATTGGACACATACAGCACCTTGTTGCCCCGGTACTCCAGGTAGCGGCGCAGGGTGTCAAAGACAATCAGGGGCCGGGCATTGCCGATATGAATGTAATTGTACACCGTCGGGCCGCAGACATAGATGCGGTAGACCCCCGGTTCCTGGGGGATGAATTCTTCCTTTTGCCGGGTGAGGGTATTAAAAATCTGCATGGCAGCTCTCTCCTTTTTTCGTTGCGCTGGGCGTGTTGCTCTCATTATACCGCCGCGCGGGCTTTGTTGCAACCCTGCCCCTTTACAATCGTCCCTTCTTGTGCGATAATTTGTAATATCCATGGTGCGCCGGCGCGCGGCGCACCGCTTGTGAAAAAGGGGAAAGTATTATGAGCAACATCATCCTGCCTGCGGGCTACAAGCCCGCCCTCAACCTCTACGACACCCAGAGGGCCATCGGCACCATCAAGCGGCTGTTTGCCGACACCCTGTGCGCCACCCTCAACCTCCGCCGTGTCTCGGCCCCCCTGTTTGTGGAGGCTGCCACCGGCTTGAACGACGACCTGAACGGCGTCGAGCGGAAGGTGTCCTTTGAGATCCGGGACACCGGCGTCACCGCCGAGGTGGTCCAGTCCCTGGCCAAGTGGAAGCGCAAGGCCCTGAAGGACTATGATTTCCATGTGGGCAAGGGCCTGTACTGCGACATGAACGCCATCCGCCGGGATGAGGAGCTGGACAACCTCCACTCGGTCTATGTGGACCAGTGGGACTGGGAGAAGGTCATCCGGGAGGAGGACCGGAATCTGGAGTACCTCAAGAACGTGGTCCGTGCCATCGTGTCGGCGGTCTGCGCCACCGAGATGAACCTGCACGCCATGTTCCCCCAGCTGCAGGAGCTGCCCCTCCACAGCCCCAACGTGGTCTTTATCACCAGCCAGGAGCTGGAGGACCTCTACCCCGACCTGACCCCCAAAGAGCGCGAAAACGCCTTTGTCAAGGAGCACGGCACCACCTTCCTGATGCAGATCGGCCGGAAACTGCGCAGCGGCAAGCCCCACGACGGCCGGGCCCCCGACTACGACGACTGGGACCTGAACGGCGACCTGCTGTTCTGGAACGACCCGCTGGCCTGCAGCTATGAGCTGAGCAGCATGGGCATCCGGGTCAGCCCCGAGAGCCTGGACCGCCAGCTCACCGAGGCCGGCTGCGACGACCGCCGCAATCTGCCTTTCCACAAGGCCCTGCTGGCCGGCGAGCTGCCCTACACCATCGGCGGCGGCATCGGCCAGAGCCGGCTGTGCATGCTGCTGCTGGGCAGCGCCCACATCGGCGAGGTCCAGGCCACCGTCTGGGACGCCCAGACCCGGGAAGCCTGCGCCAAGGCCGGCATCCCCCTGCTGTAAACCTGACCCAAACAAAGGGCCTGCCCCTCCGCATCTGCGGCCGGGCAGGCCCTTTTTCCGTGTTATTCTTCTGCCGTGTTGGTGAACAGGCCCGGAATGCCGCAGAGGGCGGCCGCGCCCACCAGGGTGAACACGATGCGGGACCACAGCGAGGTGCTGCCGCCCAGCAGCCAGCCGACGAAGTCGAACTGGAACAGTCCGATCAATCCCCAGTTGATGCCGCCCACAATCATCAGACACAGGCATATTTTATAAAAGGTCTGCACAAAAAGCCCCCCTTCCTGCCGGTAGCTTGCCCGGGGAAAGGGGGTTTTATGCAGAGCCGGGGCCCAAAGGCCCGTTCTCTTTAGTTCTTCAGGGACTGCATGGGGGCGGGCAGACGGCCGCCGCGGTTGATGAACACCGAGGGGTCCTTCTGGTTGATGGGCATGATGGGGCCATAGCCCAGCAGGCCGCCGAAGTCCAGCACCTCGCCGGCCTTCCGGCCGATGGCCGGGATGACGCGGACCGCGGTGGTCTTGGAGTTGACCATGCCGATGGCGGCCTCGTCGGCGATCAGGCCGCTGATGACCGAGGCGGGAGTGTCGCCGGGGATGATGACCATATCAATGCCGACGCTGCACACCGCGGTCATGGCTTCCAGCTTCTCGATGGTCAGACAGCCGGTCTCAGCGGCATGAATCATGCCGGCGTCCTCGCTGACCGGGATGAAAGCGCCTGACAGGCCGCCCACGTGGTTGGAGGCCATAACGCCGCCTTTCTTGACGGCGTCGTTCAGCAGGGCCAGGCAGGCGGTGGTGCCGCAGCAGCCGCAGGTCTCCAGGCCCATCTCCTCCAGAATGTTGGCCACGCTGTCCCCGATGGCGGGGGTGGGGGCCAGGGACAGATCAATGATGCCGGCGGGGACTCCCAGTTCCCGGGAGACCAGGTTGGCCACCAGCTGGCCCACCCGGGTGATCTTGAAGGCGGTCCGCTTGACCAGGCTGGCCACCTCGTCGATGGGGGCGTCCTTGGGCAGCCGGGCCAGGGCAGCCCGGACCGCGCCGGGGCCCGAAACGCCCACGTGAATCTCACAGTCGGGCTCGCCCGCGCCGTGGAAGGCGCCGGCCATAAAGGGGTTGTCCTCGGGGGCGTTGCAGAAAATCACCAGCTTGGCCGCGCCGATGCACTGGCGGTCGGCGGTCATCTCGGCGGTCTTGCGGACGGCCTGACCCATCATCTTGACGGCGTCCATGTTCAGGCCTGCCTTGGTGGCGCCGATGTTCACCGAGCTGCACACAATGTCGGTCTGGGCCAGGGCCCGGGGGATCGATTCAATCAGCCGCTTGTCGCCGGCCGAAAAGCCCTTGTGCACCAAAGCGGTGTAGCCGCCCACAAAGTTGACCCCCACCGCCTTGCCGGCGGCGTCCAGGGCCTTGGCAAAGTCCACCGGGTCGGCGTCGGGGCAGGCCCCCAGCAGCATGGCGATGGGGGTGACGCTGATCCGCTTGTTGATGATGGGAATCCCGTACTCGGCCGCAATGGCGTCCACGGTGGGCACCAGCTTGGCTGCCCGGGTGGTGATCTTGCGGTAGACCTTTTCACAGGCTTTGGCCGGGTCGGGATCGATGCAGTCCAGCAGGCTGATGCCCATGGTCACGGTCCGAACGTCCAGGTTCTCCTGGGTGAACATCTCGATGGTCTCGAGGATATCCCCCGTGTTGAACATACTCATGTGATGTACTCCCCTCCCGTCAGATGGTGTGCATGGCGTCAAAAACTTCCTGCCGGGTCAGGGTGATCTGCATGTCCATCTCACCGGCCAGGGCGTCAATCCGGCTGCGCAGCTCCTCGTGGCTGACATTGCACCCTGCAATGTCCACCAGCATAATCATCGCAAACATCCCCTGCAGGATGCTCTGGGTGATGTCCTCGATGTTGATGCCCAGCTCGCTGCACAGGCCCGACACACGGGCAACCACGCCCACGGTGTCTTTGCCGACGACTGTAATAAACGCTTTCATATTCCGTCCCTCTTCTCACTTGCAGGCAAATGGCGGGGCCGGCCGGCCCCTGGTCGTCTTTAGTATAGCAGATTTGACGAATTTTGAACACTCCTTTTAGAAAAAAAGGCAAACCGCCGCCACCCTGGCTCCAAATGCCCCAAAAGCAGGTGCAATCCGGCCGGGGCTGTGTTATACTTATTTTATTCTGTTGAAGAGAAGGAGTGCAAGGATATGGAACAGCTTTTGAAATTACTGGAAAACAACGCCCGCCTCCCCCTGGAGGACATCGCCGCCATGCTGGACAAGCCGGTGGAGGAAGTGGCCGCCCTGATGGACGAGGCCACCGCCAAGGGCTACATCAAGGGGTACAAGACCCTGGTGGACTGGGAAAAGGTAGGGGTCGACCAGGTGGAAGCCGTCATCGAGCTCCACGTCTCCCCCAAAAAGAGCCGCGGTTTTGATGAGATCGCCACCACCATCGCCTCCTTCGACGAGGTGGAGAGCGTCCTGCTGATGAGCGGCGGCTACGACCTGCAGCTCATCATCAAGGGCAAGACCTTCCAGGAAGTGGCCCTGTTTGTGGCAAAGCGGCTGTCTCCGCTGGATGACGTGCTGTCCACCGCCACCCATTTCGTCCTCCGCATCTACAAGCGGGAGGGCAAGCTCTACCAGCTGGAAGAGATCGACGAAAGAGAGTGCGTGCTGTGATGGACTATGATAAGCTGATTGCGCCTGCCGCCGCGGCCATGCGTCCGTCCGGCATCCGCAAATTTTTCGACCTGGCCGCCGAGATGCCCGAGTGCATCAGTCTGGGCGTGGGCGAGCCCGACTTCAAAACCCCCTGGGCCATCCGGGAGGCCGGCATTGAGTCCCTGGAGATGGGCCACACCAAATACACCTCCAACGCCGGCCTGAAGGAGCTGCGGGTGGAAATTTCCCGCTACCTGGAGCGCCGGATGGATCTCCACTACGACCCCATGCACGAGATTCTGGTGACGGTGGGCGGCAGCGAGGCCATCGACATGTGCATCCGCACCCTGGTCTCCCCCGGCGATGAGGTCATCATCCCCGAGCCCTGCTTTGTCTGCTATGACCCCATCACCACCCTGTCGGGGGGCGTGCCGGTCCATCTGCCCTGCCGGCAGGAGGATCAGTTCCGGCTCAACGCCGAGGCCCTCCGCAAGGCCATCACCCCCCGGACCAAACTGTTGATTATGCCCTTCCCCAACAACCCCACCGGCGCCGTCATGGGCCGGGAAGATCTGGAGGCTGTCGCCGAGGTGCTGCGGGGCACCGACATCATCGTCCTGTCGGATGAGATTTACGCCGAGCTGACCTACGGTCCCCGCCATGTCTCCATCGCCTCCCTGCCCGGGATGCGGGAGCGGACGGTGGTGGTCAACGGCTTTTCCAAGACCTACGCCATGACCGGCTGGCGTCTGGGCTATGCCTGCGGCCCCGAGCCCATCCTCAAGGTGATGACCAAGATCCATCAGAGCGCCATCATGAGCGCCCCCACCACCAGCCAGTATGCCGCCATCGTGGCTCTGAAGGAGTGCGACAACGAGATCGAGCGGATGCGGGAGGAGTACAACATGCGCCGCCGTCTGGTGGTCAAGGGCTTCAACGATCTGGGCCTGACCTGCTTCGAGCCCCAGGGCGCTTTCTACACCTTCCCCTGCATCAAGTCCACCGGCATGAGCAGCCAGGAATTCTGTACCTCCCTGCTGGAGGCAAAGCATGTGGCTCTGGTGCCGGGCGACGCCTTCGGCGCATCGGGCGAGGGCTACTGCCGCGTTTCCTACGCCTACTCGGTGGACCATCTGCGGGAAGCCCTGCGGCGGATTGCCGTTTTCCTGCAGGACCGGGCCAAATAAGGAGGGCCGCACCATGGCATCACCCTTACAGAGCGTCCATCTCCTCGCGCCCGCCAAACTGAACCTCTCTTTGGATGTGGTGGGCATCCTGCCGGGGGGCTATCACGCCCTGGACATGGTCATGCAGGCGGTGAGCCTGTATGAGCAGGTCACCCTGCGGCGGAGCATGGATCTGGTGGTGCGGATTCCGGGCAGCCGGATTCCCACCGGTCCCAAGAACACCGCCTACAAGGCCGCTCTGGCATTCTTTTACTATACCGGCCTGCTGGCCGGGGCCGACATCACCATCCGCAAGAGCGTCCCGGTCCGGGCCGGGATGGGCGGCGGCTCGGCCGACGCCGCCGCCGTCCTGGTGGGCCTCAACACCCTCTACGGCGCCCATCTGTCCATGACCGAACTGTGCGCCCTGGGGGCGTCGGTGGGGGCGGATGTCCCCTTTGCCCTGATGGGCGGGACCTGCCGGGTTCAGGGCCTGGGAGACCTCATCAAGGCCCTGCCCCCCTGCCCCGACTGCTGGTTCACCGTCGTCATGCCGGGGTACGGCATCTCGACGCCGGCGGCCTTTGCGGCCTATGACCAGATCGGTTCCCCCACCCATCCCGACTGTGCCGCCCAGGAAACGGCCATCCGGTCCGGGGACCTGAATGGCCTGTGCAGCGCTGCGGGCAACGCCCTGGAAGTCTGTGCCGGCGGCGCCGACACCGCCGCCCTCAAAGAGGCCCTCACCGCCCACGGCGCCCGGGCTGCCCTGATGACCGGCAGCGGCGCGGCGGTCTTTGGGATTTTTGAGACCGAGGACGCAGCCCGGCAGGCCGCGTCCGCACTGGAAGCGGCGGGCCGTCAGGTCTACACCCTCCGCCCTGACCGGGGCGGGGCCCGGGTGGTCAAGGTCACCCGGTAAAAACAATCCCCACGGCGGCACAGGAAAAAAATTCCTGTGCCGCCTTTCTGTTGGCATAAAGGACCGGCGGCGGGCCCATACTTCCGGCAAATCCACCGGAAAGGAGCCCGCTGCCCTATGAATTCCTCTCAAAACCTACTTACCCGAACCCAGATGCTGACCCTCTGTCTGGCCCTGTTGGGCGGCCTGCTGTTCTGGAGCGCCGCCGGGTGGTGGAGCACCCAGCAGCAGACCGGCGAGGCCCTCCGGGCCGACACCCTCCGGCTCCACGTCCGGGCCGACAGCGACTCGGTCTTTGACCAGACCTGCAAACTGGCCGTCCGGGATGCGCTGCTGGACCTGACCGAACAACTTTATCAGGACGCCGGTACCGCCGACGAGGCCCGCGCCATGGCGGCCCGGCATCTGGTGGACTTCCAGCGGACCGCCCAGCAGACCCTGGCCCGGCTGGGCGCGCCCCGGACGGTCCGGGTCAGCCTGGTGAATATGTATTTCGATACCACCGAGTACGGCAGCTTTACCCTGCCGGCCGGCCGCTACGACGCGGTGCGGGTGGACATCGGCGAACCCGGCAGCTACGGCCGGAACTGGTGGTGCGTCCTCTATCCGGGCCTGTGCACCACCGCCTGCGGCAGTTACGACGACCCCGCCGAAAACGATCTGATCTGCGGGGAATACATCCTCCGGCTGCGGGTGGTGGAGCTGTGGCAGCGGTTCACCGCCTCCCGCCGGGACAAGACCTGGGTGGCCATTTCGTAACACATCGCCCCCCGCCTGCATATGGTGGCCCAGGAGGTGGAATTACACCATGGCAAAACCCGCATACTATTCTCTGTCTCAGACCGGCTCCAGCGGCCCCGATGTTGCTCTGATCCAGACCTGGCTCAACGGAGTCCGCGGCACCTGTACCCACTACCCCGTTCTGACGGTGGACGGCATCTATGGTTCTTCGACCGCCAAGGCGGTCCAGGAGTTCCAGGTGATGAACAGCCTGACCGCCGACGGCAAGGTGGGCCAGAACACCTGGAATGCCCTGTACGACAAATACGCAGCCATCCACGGCGGCGCAGAGCAGTACCCCGGCATCAACATCCAGAGCGGTCAGAAGGGCGCCACCGTCAAGAGCGCCCAGCTGCGCCTGATCTCCAAGGGCGCCAGTATCACCGCCGACGGCGATTTCGGCAGCAAGACCTATTCCGCAGTGGTCAGCTTCCAGAAGGCCAGCGGGCTCACCGCTGACGGCGTCATCGGCATCACCACATGGACCAGGCTCTACAAATAAGCCGGTCCCGGCCCGCAGACCTCTCCCGGCCTGCGGGCCTTTTTCTGCCGGTACATAATCCCCTGCCGGGCCGGGCACACTGGCACCGGAGGTGTAACAGTATGGATCATCCTGCAAAACAGTCCGGCCGGGAGGGCGATCTGCCCCTTGTAACGCCCCCGGCCCAGCCCCAGCAACCCGGCGCCCCGGTGCCCACGCCGGCCCCTCAGACGCCCCATCCCTCCCCCAGCTGCACGCCCCAGGGAGGGATTCCGGTCACCGACGGCACCCCTGCCCCCAGCCGTCAGAAGAACGCCGCCGGTTTTCTGGCGGGCAATACGCCCGGCGTCATGGCCTCCTATGACGCCGGCCAGCGGGAGCCGGGGTCCCCCATCCCCACCTTGGAAAACGAGGAGGCCGTCCGGCACCTGGTCCAGTGGCGGCAGGAGGCTCCCTACGGCTGACCTTTTGAAAAAATGTGAAAGATTTTGCCTTACCGGTTGCAATCCGGGCCCGCTTCCTTTATTATGGTTAGTATGGTTCTCACCGAACACCATCTAGAAGAAAGCAGGTAATGGCATCATGGCAGAAATCAAGTATGACATCATCCAGAAGATCGCAGTCCTGTCCCAGCGGCCCCGCGGCTGGGAGCGCCAGCTCAACCTCATCAGCTGGAACGACGGCGAGCCCAAATATGATATCCGGGATTGGTCTCCCGACGGCAGCCGGATGGGAAAAGGCATTTCCCTCAGCGCCGAAGAGCTGGGCGTTCTGAAGGGCATCCTCGCCGACATGGAGGAAATCACCGTCCCCGACGAGCCCGAGCTCCCGGAGGAGTGAGATGACCCAGCGGGAAGAATTCCTGTCCATCTTCCGCCAGCATGTGACCCGGCCCGGCGCCGAGCGTCTGCTGGACTGGCTGGACAACAAAACCGACTTCTTCACCTGTCCGGCCTCCACCCGGTTTCACGGGGCCTGTGAGGGCGGACTGTGCATGCACAGTCTCAACGTCTACCACGCCCTCCACGACAGCTTTTTCCAGGAGGGCGAAAGCGAGGAGAGTTTTGCCATCTGCGCCCTGCTCCACGATCTGTGCAAGGCCAACTACTACAAAGTCTCCTCCCGCAATGTGAAAAACGAGGCCACCGGCCAGTGGGAAAAAGTCCCTTACTACACGGTGGAGGACCAGTTTCCCTACGGCCACGGGGAAAAGAGCGTCTTTTTGATCGAGCGGTTCATCCGGCTCAAGACCGAAGAGGCGGTGGCCATCCGCTGGCACATGGGCGGCTTTGACGATTCGGCCCGGGGCGGCAGTTTTGCCATCTCGGAAGCCTACGACCGCTATCCCCTGGCCATCAAGCTCCACATCGCTGACCTGACGGCCACCTATCTGATGGAGCACCACACCAGCAGTGTCCGGTAACGTGCATCTGTCCCCGGGAGCATCCCCGCACCACAGGCCGGGCCCATCTGGCCCCTGCACAGCACAAAACCCCATCTTCCCGCCGGTTTCGGCCGGGAAGATGGGGTTTTCCTGTTTTTTGCGCAAAAAGCCCTGCCGGATGCCGGCAGGGCCTGAAATGGTGGGCGGGGTCAGTCCATCTTTCCCCGCAGATAGGCGGACTGTTTGAGGGGGATATGCTCCTTCTGCATCAGCAGATCCAGCTGGCCCAGAACCTGGGAGGTCATATCGTCCAGCGGTCCCCGGGCCCGGGCCGGCGGCGTTTTGGCCGGGGCGGCCGGCTGCGCGGCTTGCGGCTGGGGCGCGGGAGCCTGGCGGGGCTCCGGCGGCTCCAGCAGTTCCATCGGCGAGGCCAGCCAGGCGGGCTCGTCCTCCGGTTCTTCCGGCTCGGGTTCCTCTTCCCGGGCAGGCGGGCGCTCTCCGCTGGGGGCAGGGCCCAGCCCGTCCGGCCAGAAGGGGCCCCGGTCCTCCTCTTCCTCCTGGATGAATCCCCGTTCCCGGGCTTTGGCGCAGAGGGCTGCCAGTTCGGCGTTCTCCTTCTTCAGAGCCAGGATCGCCCGGTCACAGGCAAAGAGTTTGGTCTCGTACTGCCGGATCTCCTGCTGGGCGGCCGCCAGCCGGCGGCTGAGAGCTTCCAGCTGGGTTTCGCCCTGGCGGGGTTCCTCCGCGGATGCGTCCGGCTGCAGTTTGATCTCTTCTGTCGTCAAAGCCAGCACCCCCTCCAAACGGCGCAGCCTGCGGCGGGCCTGTCGTGCCTGCCGGGCACAGATTCCCCAGGCGCGGTCAATGCACAAAAGAAGATCCTCTCTCTCGCGGCGCTGGGCCGCCAAAAGCCGAAGCATCTCCTCCGTCATAGCCGCTTCCCTTTTTTCGTGTCGTTGTGTGTTACTTGCGCTTATTCAGGATAGCCAGCAGCTCATCATAATAGCGGTTGTCGCTGTTCTCTTCCTCCACCGACGAGGCGGGCTTGGTGGAGCCGGGAGCCGTGCCGTCGGCGCTGAACACGGCGCCGCTGGTGCTGGAAGAAGAAACCGAAGGCGTGCTGGCCGCCGCAGTGCCCGCGCTGGCGCTGTCCAGAGCCGAGCGCAGGGCGTCGCCGGTCCGGTTTTCAAAACCGGTGGCCACCACCGTGATCCGCATCTCGTCCGACAGGTTCTCATCGAAGGCAGTACCCCAGATGATGTTGGCGTCGGGATGGGCGCTCTGGGTGATGAGGCCGGCGGCGGTCTCGATGTCCTCCAGGCCGATGTCGGGGCTGGAAGTGATGTTGATGATGACGCCGTGGGCGCCTGCAATGCTGGTCTCCAGCAAGGGGCTGGAAACGGCAGCCTTGGCGGCGTTCTCGGCCTTGCCGGCGCCCTTGGCGCTGCCGGTGCCCATGTGGGCGTAGCCTGCATCCTTCATGATGGAGCGGACATCCGCGAAGTCCAGGTTGATGAAGGCCGGCACATTGATCAGGGCCGAGATGGACTCGACGCCCTGGCGCAGCACATTGTCGGCGGCCTGGAAGGCGTTCATCAGGGTGATCTTTTCCTGGCTGATCATCTTCAGGCGCTCGTTGGGGATGACAATCAGGCTGTCCACGTGCATCAGCAGGTTGGCGATGCCCTGCTCGGCCAGGCCCATCTTCCGCTTGCCCTCAAAGGCAAAGGGCTTGGTGACGATGCCTACCGTCAGGATGCCCAGATCGTGGGCCACCTCAGCCACCACAGGGGCCGCACCCGTGCCGGTGCCGCCGCCCATGCCGGCCGTAATAAAAACCATCTGCGCTCCCTTGAGCACATTGGCGATTTCATCCTTGCTCTCCTCGGCGGCACGCTGGCCCACCTCGGGGTCTGCGCCCGCGCCGCGGCCCTTGGTCAGTTTCGAGCCCAGCTGCACCTTGACCGTCGCGTGGTTCTTGGTCAGGGCCTGCTGATCGGTATTCAGGGCGATGAACTCGACCCCCTGCAGCCCATCGGCCACCATCCGGTTCACCGCGTTGCCGCCGCCGCCGCCCACGCCTACCACCTTGATCGTGGTAACGTTTTCGTCCAATTCTTCGTCAAGCATCAAAGCCATAGTCTTGTTCCTCCGTCAGGCAATATGGTCACTGTGCCGCCAAACCCTGGTCCTGTCTCCGGCTGCACAGATAATACTCTAGTGAGTTACACAAGTTTATCCTATCATCTTTTGGCCTTGATTGCAAGTTGTTTTTTTCTTTTCAAAGCGCTTTTTTATAATTTGTGCTGCGGGGACCGCATTTCCTACTCAATTCGTGCTCCGAGACCCCCCAGCATTTCTCCCAAACCGGCATAGCCGCGGGCTATATATTCGCATCCCGCAATCCGGGTTTTCCCCTGGGCTCCCAGGGCCGCCACCACCAGGGCGGCCCCGCCCCGCAGGTCCCGGGCTGTGACTGCCGCGCCCCGGAGCGGTCCGCCGCCCTCCACCCGCAGCTTCCGGCCCGACGCCTTCACCGCGGCCCCCATGGCCGCAAAGCCTTCGGCGCATCCAAAGCGGGCCTCAAACACCCGGTCCTCGATGAGGGTGGACCCCTCGGCAGACAGCAGCGCCGCCGCCACCAGAGGCGCCGCGTCGGTGGCCAGGTCCGGGTATCCCCCGGTCACCAGATAGCCGGCGCCCCGCAGCGTGCCCATCCGGCCCACCCTGGCGCTGTCCTGTCCCCGGACCACGGTACAGCCCGCCCGCTCCAGAATGTCCAGCACCGGCGCATAGAGAACCGGGCTGCATCCGGCGATGGTCACCCACCCCCGGGCCGCTGCCACCGCACAGGCCAGGGTGGAAGCACAGATCCGGTCGGGCATGGGCCGGTAGGAGATGCCCCGCAGGGTACAGGGGCCCTCGATGGTGATTTCATCGGTGCCGGCTCCCTGCACTCTGCCTCCGCACCGGTTCAAAAATTGCGCCAGATCAAAAATTTCAGGTTCCCGGGCGGCGCCGTGGAGCAGCGTCTTTCCCCGGGCCGCGCAGCCGGCCAGCATCACCGTCTCGGTGGCGCCCACGCTGGGACCCGGCAGGCAAAATTCCGTCCCATGGAGTCCCGCCGGGGCGGTCAGCACCAGCCGTTCCCCCGCCTGGGCCACCTGCGCCCCCATCTGTTCCAGGGCCATCAGATGCCAATCCACCGGCCGCGCCCCGATTCGGCAGCCGCCGGGGAGGGCCGTTTCCACCCGGCCCAGGCGGGCCAGCAGGGGCGCCGCAAACAGCACCGACGCCCGCATCCGGGCCGTCTCGGCCAGCGGCATCCGGCAGCAGGAGGGCGGACCGCTCACCGCAAGATCTTCCCCCTCCCAGGCCGCGGCACAGCCCACCGCCCGCAGGATGGACAGACAGTCCTCCACATCGGACAGCCGCGGCACCTGTTCCAGCCGCACCGGCCCGCTGCACAACACGCTGGCCGCCAGCAGAGGAAGCACGCTGTTTTTGGCTGCCGGGACCTCCGCCGTCCCATACAAAGGACACCCGCCCTGTACCGTCATTGTCCCGCCCATAAGAATACCCCCGTTTCGCAAAAGATACCCTACGGTATGCAAAACGGGGGTTCTGTGTGAGAAAACAGGGGGTGTTGTATCCCGATTTGTGCGGGCCGGAATTACTCGCGGAATTTGTCCAAAAAAGTCGTTATTTAACTCTCCTGCCGGGACACTGACAGGACAATTCCCATCTCGCCCAGAAGCATCATCAGACTGGTGCCGCCCGAGGAGAAAAAAGGCAGGCTGATGCCGGTATTGGGGATGGTGTTGGTGACCACTGCAATATTCAATGCGGCCTGCATGGCCACCTGGACCACAAAGCCCACCACCAGCAGCCCGCCGAAGCGGTCCGGGGCATGGACTGCCAGGGTAATCCCCCGCAGCAGGAGCAGCACAAACAGCGTTACCACCGCCAGAGCCCCCACAAAGCCCAGCTCCTCGCAGACAATTGAAAAGATAAAGTCGTTCTGAGGCTCGGGCACAAACATATGTTTCTGCCGGCTGTTGCCCAGGCCCAGGCCGGTGGCGCCCCCCGAGCCGATGGCGTACAGGCTCTGGATGGTCTGGTGGCCGTCTCCCAGCGGGTCGGCAAAGGGGTCCAGCCAGGAGGCCAGACGGCTGGCCGCATAGGGCACCAGGTCGGGCATCACGGCCACCGCGGCCCCCACCGCCCCCACCGCGCCGGCGCCCGCCAGGACGAACCATTTCAGGCCGGTGCCCCCCACAAACATCAGGACGGCGCCAATCCCCAAAATCAGCAGGGTGCCCGACAGATGGGGTTCCAGCAGCATCAGGACTGCCACCGTTCCCAGCACCAGGCCAAAGGGCAGCACCCCCACCGAAAAACTCTTCATCCGGCTGGCATTCAGGGAAATGATGTGGGAAAAAGCCAGCACCACCGCGAACTTTGCGATTTCGCTGGGCTGTAATGTCCCCACCCCGGGAATCACCAGCCAGCGCTTGCAGCCGTTGTATTCCGGCATGAACAGGACGACCACCAGCAGCACCAGGGAGACCCCCAGCACCGGCCATGCCAGCTTGTGATAGATGTGGTAATCCACCCGGCTGGCCAGCCACATGGCGATCAATCCCAGGGCCGCATACAACAGCTGGGGCCGGATGTAAGCATAGGCGTCACCCCGCCGGTAGAGGGCCACCGCATAGCTGGCACTGAACAGCATCACCAGCCCGAAGGCTACCAGGGTCAGCACCAGCACCAGAAACGGCAGGTCCAGGGGATATTGGGCCGCCAGGCCCCGCCGTCTGGCAAGGGCCGCCGGGCTCCAGCGTGCCGTTTTATCCTCTGCCAAAGCGCACCGCCTCCCTTCCTGGATATTGTACGCAGGGCGGCGGCGGCTTAGTCATGCCGGCGGCATCTGCCCGCATACAGTAGAGGGAAGAAGGGGGGATTTTTCATGCCGCAGCCCCAGGAGCGCAGCCTGCCCGACCGCAGTTTCCGCCTGCGGGCCCGGGTGGTGGCGGCGGTTTTTTGCGCCGTCTGTTTCACCGGCCTGGCCGCACGGCTGGCCTGGCTCCAGCTGGTCAGCGAGGACTGGTATGCCCAGCGCGCCCTGGGCCAGCAGTTACAGGATACCGTAGTCCCCGCCGACCGGGGCAAAATCTACAGCGCCGACGGGATGGTCCTGGCCTCCAATGCCAGCTGCTGGACCCTGCGGGCCTCTCCCCGGGAGATGCCGGAGGACAAACTGGAGCTAGCAGCCCAGTCCCTGGCTGAAATTCTGGATCTGGATGCCGCCGACCTGCTGGAAAAATTCAGCGACCGCGCTTCCAACGACTGCCTTTTGCGGTATCGGGTGGACCGGGACACCGCCGACGCGGTCCGGGATTTCTGCGAAGAAAACGGCGTCACCGGCATCCGTATCAACCAGGACACCAAGCGGTGGTACCCGGAGGGAACCTTTCTGGCGTCGGTGCTGGGCTTTACCAACGTGGACAACGCCGGCGTTTCGGGTCTGGAACTGGAATACAACGACACCCTCACCGGCGAAAACGGGCTGGTTCTGACGGCGGTCAATGCCTGGGGCTACACCCTGGAACAAAGTTACGCCGTGGAACAGCCTCCCGAGGAAGGGGATTCCCTGGTCCTGACCATCGACGCCAACATCCAGCGCTATCTGGAGAACGCCCTGGGCTATGCGGTGCAGGAGCACAGCGCAGCGGCCCGCGGGGTGGGCATTGTATTGGATGTCAACACCGGGGCCGTGCTGGCCATGGCCACCACCCCCGCCTATGACCCCAATCAGCCCCGGGTGATCTACGACGACACCGCCCGGGCCGCAGTAGACGCCCTCACCGGGGAACAGCGCAGCGCTGCCCTCCAGCTGGCCCAGCAGACCCAGTGGCGGAACAAAGCGGTCAGCGACCTCTATGAGCCGGGAAGCGTCTTCAAACTCATCACCTGCGCGGCAGCTCTGGATGCAGGGGCCATCTCCCCCACCGACACCTTTGTCTGCGGGAAATCCATCTCGGTATCAGGGACCAAATTTCACTGCGCCAACCGCCGCCGCCACGGTGTCCAGACCGTCACCGAAGCCCTGATGAACTCCTGCAACCAGAGCTTTATCCAGATCGGCGCCAGACTGGGCAAAGAGGCCTTCTGCGACTATTTTGCAGCCTTTGGACTCCGGGGTGCCACCGGCATCGATCTGCCCGCAGAACCCGTCAAAAGCCTCTATTACACCGCCGACCGGATGGGTCCGGTGGAGCTGGCCTCCTGTTCCTTTGGCCAGAGCAGCAAAGTCAGCTACATCGGGATGGCCGCGGCGGTGGCCGCCATTGTCAACGGCGGGCGTTTGATGCGGCCCTATGTGGTGGCAGAAATCCGGGACGCCGACGGTTCGGTGATTCGCGAAACCGAGCCCGCCTGCACCCGTCAGGTCATCAAGCCTGAGACCTCCGCCATCATGCGCCAGATGATGGAAGCTGTGGTGACCAGCGGCGGCGGCCAGAACGCCCAGATTGCAGGGTACCGGGTGGGCGGCAAGAGCGGCACCAGCCAGAAACTGGACAGCGATGATCCCAAGGCCCGGATCGCTTCTTTTGTGGCGGTGGCCCCCATCGACGACCCCCAAATGCTCTGTCTGATCTGCATCGATGAGCCTCACAGCTGGACCACTGCCGGCGGCACCATTGCGGCGCCGGTCTGCGCCGAAGTCCTGGAACAGGCATTGGTGTACCGGGGCGTTCCCCGGACCGCTCTTCCTGAGCCGGCCCAGCCCGCTTCTGCCGAGCTGCCTCCCGATGGGGACAGTTTTACCGGCGAATAAAACGGCAGGCCCTCGTCTCTCCCTTTGCAAGGGGACCCGGGGGTCTGTTCTGTCTGGATGGACTCAAAAAGGCGGCGGCATTTGTGCCGGAATTGGTCCATTTTGTCTGGAATCTGTACAACGAGAAACCCCCTGAGGAATAAATCCTCAGGGGGTTTTTAGAGAAGCCGGCATCTACCTATTTTCACAGGCCGTGTCCAGCCAACTATCTTCGGCACGAGTGAGCTTAACTTCTGTGTTCGGAATGGGAACAGGTGGGACCTCACCGTCATCGACACCGGCTGTCTGGATTGTAACACATTTGTGTCGCTTTGTCCAGACATCTCTCTATTCTCTTTTGGAAGGACGTGCCTTCAGAACTGAATAATAATCTGCTTTGC
>CALWZL010000012.1 GCA_944385995.1 uncultured Faecalibacterium sp. | reverse complement strand
CGAAGAGAACGAGACCCCTGGTACAGAAGGGGCAGGAAGAAGCCCAGCGGTACAAACAGCACAACATTCAGGATGGTCTGTTCCGGGCCGACGATCATGTCCAGGAAGGGCACCAGAAACAACCGGGGAGAAAAGGCCTTGAACTGCCGGATGCCGGTGACCGTCAGCATCCCCATCAGATAGTATCCGAACAGGAGACAGCCTGCCTCATGCAGTGGGGACTGTTTTCTGCCCTGTTTGCTCTGAACCCAAAAGTACAGGAGCATCCCGGGGGCCAGAAACAAAAAACCACTGAGGGAACGGATGATGATTTGCTGCAGGTACATGGTCGGTTTCTCCTTTCAGATTGTGGGCAGTTTTTGAATATGATAGCGTAACTTGGGCTGAAATGCCAGCAAAATGCAGCCAACAGGCGTATTGTGGTCACGAAATGGGCATTTCTCCCGCAAACTGGAACCAGCCGTCGGCATACTGCATGGCGCAGGTGCCGTGGTATTTCTCCACGATGGCTTTCACGTTGGGCAGGCCGAAGCCGTGGAGCCTGGGGTCGGGCTTGGTGGTGGGAATGTGGCCGTCCTGGATGACCACCGGCAGGGAAGTGTTGCGGACTGAAAAGAAGAAACTCTCCTCTTGCAGCGCCCGCACCTCGATGGACCGGGGATGATTACACTTCTCACAGGCCTCGATGGCGTTGTCCAGCAGATTGGCCAGCAGGACCGTCAAGTCGGCCTGGTCAAAGGGGAGGGAGGACAGGTCGTTGACCGCAAAGCGGATCTCGATTTGCTTTCGTGCCGCTGTCTCCGCTCTGGTGTTGAACAGGGCGTTCAGGATTGGGTGATGGCAGTCCACTAGGACCAGCCGGTCCGACTGGCGGCCTGACACTGAGTCCAGATACTTCTGTGCAGCAGCGTACTCCTGATTTTGCATCAGCTGGCCCAACACCTCCAGCTGGGCCCGGAAATCATGGGTGGCCTTTCGCTGGGCCTCATAGAGCCCCCGGGCCGACTCCATGTTGGCGGTCTGCATCTGCAGCTGCTGGCCCAGGGCCACCAGCTTTTTTTGACTCTGGGCGGCCTGTTCCATCTGATGCAGCAGATAAAAGACGGCGGCGTTGGCCAGCAGCAAAGCGCCACAGCAGGCCAGCACAAACCACTGGAGCACGTCCATGCCGTTGAGCAGCTGCAGAAAGGCCACCAGAGACATCAAAGAGGCCGTCGGAAAGATAAAGTAAAGGATCAGCTGCCGGGGCCGCAGTGTTTGTTCTTTGCGCCGGTACAACTTCCGAAAGGCGAGGGTAAGGCACCATTCGGAACCAAAGCACACCGCAGCAGCAAGAATATAATAGCCCACATAGCGGAATTCCCGGAATTTCTGATAGGAGATCCCCAGCAAAAAGGCAGGCAGGGTTGTCAGAATGATGGAATAAAGGTAGTGCATCAGATACCAAAGCACCACAAAGAACAGCCGGTAAAGAGGTTCCGGTTCCCTGTACAAGGTAGAGCAGAGCAGGTAGAATAGTGTGATAATAACCGCTATTTTCAAGGGGAAGGAAGGACCCACCAGATAAAAATAGCTGTTGCTCCATAAAAAGGCCAGCAGAGCAAAGAGTACAGCGATGACTCCATAGGTTTTTCCATGAAAGCGTCGGGTGCCGAAGACATCCAGAAACAGCAGGAAAAGGGCAGTCTCCATGGCGGTAAAAACAACCGAAAAGAAAAGGGAAGCCGCCACTTCCAGCGAACTCAGAAAAGCCTCCATGTAGTCTGTCCTTTCCACAGCAGATACCGCTGTTTGAGCTGGGCGTAGTATTTCTCGCTGACCGGCAGCCGTGTCCCATTTTGCAGTTCCACGGCATCCGACTGAAACCGCCGGATGTAGGCCATGTTCACCAGATAACTGCGCTGCACCCGCAGAAAGCCCGCGCCCTCCAGCTGCCGGGCCAAATCGGTGATGCTGGCGTAAAACCTGCATGCCTCCCGATTGTCCCCGGCCAGATGGGCGGTGGCCGTCCGCTGGTCGGATTGGAAGTAGAGAATGTCCCGGAGAGGCAGCTCCACCATCTCCCCGCCGGCGCGGACGGTGATGGACTGTCTCCGGGAGAGCAGCTCCTGGACTGCAAGGTCAAAACAGGGCACCAGCTTTTCTTCCAGAGTGGGCTTCAGCAGATAGCGGAAGGCCTGCACCTCGTACCCTTCGGGGGCGTACTGGACAAAGTTTGTCACAAACACGATGACGGCGTCGGGGCGGACAGCCCGGAGCCGCCGGGCCAGGGTCAGCCCGTCCATTCCCTTCATGTCAATGTCCAGAAAAGCCAGGTCGAAGCAGGACAAATCGTCCAGTTCTTCCGGCCGGCTGGCGGCGGTGATCTGGGCCCGGACCTTCCGGCAGGGTTCTGCCAGCAGGGCGGCAACCCGGTCCAGGTCATCCTGATTGTCGTCACAAACCAATACCTTCATCTGCATCCCTCCTCTGTGAGATGATTCCATCAAAATGTTCCATGCGGCATTCCTGGCAGAAGCAGCATTTCCCGATGCCTGAAGATAATCCATTTTATTGTATCAAAATACGGCGTGATTTTCCACGAAAATGCAGCGAACACGGGATATCCTGTCATGAAAACGGGTGCCAGGCGCAAAGCAGAAGACAAGACCAGGGCGGCTGAAAGGGAGAGAACAGAATTTGGCTGCCAGTTTTTCCGCTTTCGCTGCAAAAAGATTGCAGGGAGGCCGACGGTGTGTTTTAATCATCATGAAGGCAGCTGCAAGAGTTGGAACGGCTGCAAAATAAGACGATGATGAAAAAACAGTCCCCGCTTTGTTGGGTGCGGATACTGGTTGAAAAGGAGGTCGTTCTATGGGACTGCTGCCGGAAAAAATGTATAGGGTGTGCCAGGTCCTTTATGGGCTGTTTCTGCTTTTTGGCACCGTCTGGAATCTGAAAAGGCTCTATGACGATGACCGAGACGGGCGCTCGTTCCAGAGCGGCCGCAGCAGGACGGCAATCGTGATTGTGGTGTGTGCCATCCTCTTGTTTCCGTTTTTGGTCCCGGAGACTGTATACCGGTTTTTGGTGCTAGCCCTGTTTCTGGGCCTGCATCTGCTGCTTTTGGTTTGGCTGGACCATCACAACAAGGCAACCCGTACAGGGGATGCTTTTTTGGCCCGTGACCGTGCAATCAAGGGGATGATACGGCCCATGCTTCTGTCTGCCATCCTGCTGGCCCTTTGGATCTTGATCTGGTTCCAGTACGGGGAAGATGTGGGCCAGACAGCAGGTCTTGTACTCCTGGTGGTCCTCTGGGTAGGGGTCGGTCTTGCGAGAAAGGATTGGGATGGATGAACCCGGCGGTTTGACCCAGCGGGTCTCCATAACAAATAGAGAAAATCAGAAAGGAAGGATCATGTTGATGAAAACGAAATGGGTATCCCGAGTCCTTTGCGGCCTGCTTGCCGCCGGCCTGCTGTGCGGTTTCGCCGCGCCTTCGGCAGAAGAAAATGCCGAGCTTGTGCCCCGGCAGTTCCAGACGGCCCAGCAGATCGACCGGATCAGCGTGGAGGACGCAATCTCCAATGTCACCATCCGCACCGCTGACACCGACCACATCACGGTGGACTATGCTGACACCGACGAAAAGCCCCTCTATACCATTTCGGTGGAGGATGGCCTGCTGAGCATCCATACAACGAAGGAGGAAATCGAGGGGAAGAACATGTCCCTGATTAAGATTAGGATTGACGGCAAAACCGTTTCCGGACGGCCCGACCATGATTTGGTCATTACCCTGCCCCAAAAGAAGTACCAGGAACTCTCGGTGGCATTGGCGGTGGGGACCCTTTCGGTAGAGGGGGTGAAGGCTTCCCAGCTGACGGCGGAATCCGCTGTCAACACGGTGAAGCTCAGCGGCATCCAGGCGGATCAGCTGAACGCCGCCAGCGCTGTGGGCAAGATGACCCTGCTGGACTCCCAGATTGGGAACGCTGAGATCGAAGGCGCCGTCGGCGGCGTGGCGGTCAAGAATGTCACCGCCTCCGGACAGCTGACGGTGACCAATATTGTGGGCAGCGTCTCCCTGGAAGATGTGACGGCCCATGAACTCATCGTCCAGGCTGCCCTGGGCCATACTTCTTACAAGAATGTGGAGGCCGCCTATTCCAAAGAGGAGGGCATCTTCAACTGGAGCAGCGGAGCCGTTTCCCGGCCGTAACCCGGATTGTTCCCTGTTTGCCCCATCACAGCCAAAAGCGCCGGTTTCCTTCTCTGGAAGCTGGCGCTTTTCTACGGTCTGAATCCTGTATTGCACGGGGCGCAGGCCGTTTGGTTTTAGCCTGATTCGGCGATTCTTGCAGTACACAAGAATCGTTTTTTCGAGCTGGTCAAAGGCATCATCGAGGCCGTCAACGACGCCCTGAGCCAGGTGAAGCACTGAGCATCCCCAAAACGGAAAGTAGATAGAGCAGAAGAAAGCAGAAAAAATCCGCCGTTTCCAGCCGTCAGCCGGCCGGGAACGAGCGGATTTTTTCTGCAGCGGAACGCCTGGCCCCGCGGGATCATCCCAGAGCGGAGCGCTCTTGGGATGGAGACAGGGGAATCAACCCGGCAGAGGCGGGCAGATTCCGGGAGGCAATGGCAGCTTGCGAAAGGCGGGAAGTTCAGGCTTCCTGTTCCACCTTGCGGAGCCAGGGACCGGTCCGGTAAAAGAGGATGGACAGCACACAGGCGATGGTCCAGCCGATGGGCCATGCGCACCAGATAGCGGTGGCCCCCAGAGAAGTCCGGGAGAGGGTGAAGGCCAGCAGAACGCGGACGATCAGGTCGGTAAAGGTGGCGATCATGAAGCGGTTCATCAGGCCAGCGCCCCGGAGGATGCCGTCGGCCACCAGCTTGGCGGACACCACAAAGTAGAAGGGGGAGAGAATTCGGAGAATCATGACGCCGGTGGACAGGGCGGTGGGGGAGGGGTCATTCATAAAGAAGCCCACCAGGATGTTGCCGCCCAGTATGTACAGAAGCACCAAAGGAATGCAGAGAAGCCAGACCATCCGCAGCCCGGCGGAGAAGCCTTCCCGGACCCGGGGCAGCTTCTGGGCGCCGATGTTCTGGGCGGTGTAGTTGGAGATGCCGTTGCCCAGGGTGGTGAAGGAGGTAATGACCAGGTTGTTCAGCTTGATGGAAGCGGAGTAGCCGGCCATGACGCTGGAACCGAACCCGTTGATGATGCCCTGAATCATAATGTTGCCCACCGAGATGAAGCTCTGCTGGAGGATGCTGGGGATGGCGATAACGGCGATCTTTTTCAGGATGGGGAAGGAGAAGAATTCGCCCTTGCCCTCGTGGGGGATGGTTCCCAGCCGGCGGAACACAAAGATCAGAGCCAGGATGCAGCTGACCCCCTGGCACAGGAAGGTGGCCCAGGCCACGCCGGCCACACCCATTTGAAAGGCGGTGACAAAGAGGATATCCACCGCGATGTTGGAGGTGGAGGAGGCCGCCAGGAAATAGAAGGGGGTCTTGCTGTCCCCCAGGGCCGAGAAAATGCCGGTGGCGATGTTGTACAGAAAGACGAAGGGCAGGCCCCAGACGTAGATCTTCAGGTAGAGCAAAGAGTCTGCAAAGACGTTTTCGGGGGTGTTGATGGCGTGGAGCAGGGCCTCGCTGCCCAGGCCGCCCGCCAGCATTAGCAGGATGCACAGAACGGTGCTGCTGATGATGGCGGTGCGGGCGGCGGTTTTCACCTCGGCGTACTTTTTGGCGCCGAAGAACTGGGAGACAATGACCGAGCTGCCGATGTTGCAGCCAAAGGCGAAAGCGATGAAGATCAGGGTGATCTCATAGCTGTTGCCCACGGCGGCCAGGGCGTCCTCGCCCACAAACTTGCCCGCCACCAGGCTGTCGGCGATGTTGTACAGCTGCTGGAACACAATGCTGCCGAAGAGGGGCAGGCAGAAGGCCCACAGCACGGTCTGGGGCTTGCCCACAGTCAAATCCTTATTCATGGTAATGCAGCGCCTCCCAACTGGTTACACTCTGCAAAATGGTCTCGACGCAGCCGTCGATGCCGTACTTGCTGGAGGAGATCATCAGGTCATAGCTCTCGGGCTGGCCCCAGAGGGTCTCGGAGTAAAAATCGTAGTACTGGCGGCGCATCCGGTTGATTTTGCGGATCCGCTGCTGGGCCTCTTTTTCGCCGATGTGGTTGCGCTCCATCACTCGGGCCACGCAGTCTGCGGGGTCGGCGTAGACAAAGACCGAGAGGGTGTTTGCCCCCTTCAGCACTGCCGAGGCGCACCGGCCCACAAAGACGCAGGGCCCCTGGCCTGCCAGCCGCAGGATGGTTTGGTGAACCGCGTCGTTCACCTGCTGGGTCTCGGAGTAGAAGGAGCGCATCATGGACGCGGTGTCGGCGAAGGAGTTGCCCGACAGCATAAAGCTGGGCAGCCGCTCGTCGTTCTCGGACAGGACTTCCGCGTCGATGCCGCTGGCATGGGTGGCCTTTTCGATCAGCAGCTTGTCATAGCAGGGGACTGCCAGCCTTTGGGCCAGCTTTTCCCCGATTTCCCGGCCGCCGCTGCCGTAGCTGCGGCCGATGCAGAGGATGGGTTTTTGCATGGTTATGCCTCCATTGGTTGGGTCAAAGGACAAAGTCGGCGCTGTTTTTCACCGAGATTTCCTGGTTGCAGTAGATGCAGCGGTATTTGCCGCCGGGGGAGAGCCGGAAGATCTGTTCGCAGTCCGGCTCCTGGCTGGTGATGCACCGGGGATTGCGGCACCGCACCACGTTTTTCAGCACCTTGGGCGGGGTGGGGCGGTACTTGTTGACCACCTGCCCGTCCTGGATCACAATCAGGGTGATCCGGGGGTCCAGATACCCCAGGATGTCCAGCCGGCCGGGCTGCTGGAGCCCCTCGATCTTGATTAGGTCTTTCCGGCCGTATTTTTCGCTGCGGACGTATTGCAGCAGGGCCACCGGCTGCTGCTGGCCTTCCAGATGCAGCAGGCGATAGAGCTCCATGCCCCGGCCGGCGGTGATGTGGTCGATGACCACACCGTCCCGGATGGATTCCACGTTCAGCATGCCAGCACCTTCTTTCCTGTGACGGGGTCGGGGATGCCCAGCAGGGCCAGGATCAGGGCCATCCGCACATACACCCCGTTCTGCACCTGGTCAAAGTAGGCGGCCCGGGGGTCGGCGTCCAGGGCGGGGTCGATCTCCCCCACCCGGGGCAGGGGATGGAGCACAGGCATGTCCGCCGGGGCCAGCTTCATTTTCTCAGGGTCCAGCACATACAGCCCCTTCAGCCGGATGTAGTCCTCCTCGTTGAAGAACCGCTCCTTCTGGACCCGGGTCATGTAGAGCACATCTAGACGGGGCAGGGCCTGCTCCAGGGAGGTTGTCTCCTGATAGTCGGCCCCGGCGGGGGCCAGGGTGTCCTCGATCAGATAGGAGGGCACCCGCAGCTCCTCGGGGGAGATGAACACAAACCGGTTGCCGGGAAACCGCACCAGCCGGTTCACCAGCGAGTGGACGGTGCGGCCAAACTTCAAATCCCCGCAGAAGCCCACCGTCAGATGGTCCAGCCTGCCCTTGCGCTGGCGGATGGTCATCAGGTCAATGAGGGTCTGGGTGGGGTGGTTGTGGCCGCCGTCCCCGGCGTTGATCACCGGGACGGCGGCGTGCATGGAGGCCCGCAGCGGCGCGCCCTCCTTGGGGTGGCGCATGGCGATGATGTCGGCGTAGCAGCTCACCACCCGGGCGGTGTCGGCCACCGTCTCCCCCTTGGAGGCGCTGGACTGTTCCGCCCCCGAGAAGCCCAGGGTCCGGCCTCCCAGCCGCAGCATGGCGGATTCAAAGGAAAGGCGGGTCCGGGTGCTGGGCTCATAGAACAAGGTGGCCAGCCGCCGGCCCTCGGCGGCGTGGGCGTAGGGGGCGGGGTCTGCCCCGATCCGGTCGGCCAGGTCCAGCACGGCGAGGGTCTCGGCGTCGGTGAAGTCGGCCGGTTCAATCAGATGTCTCATGCCCAGTCTCCTTTCGTCAGGAAAGCGTCCCGCTCAGGCCCCACCGAGATCATCTGGATGGGGTGGCCGATCAGTCGTTCCAGGGCGGTGACGTAGCCCTTTGCGTTTTGGGGCAGGTCCTCCCAGCTGCGGCAGTCGGCCAGGTCCTGCTGCCAGCCCGGCAGAAACTCCACCACCGGCCGGCAGCCCTCCTGACTGTCGAAGGGGTCAAAGTCCCGGATCTCGCAGCCCCCTGCTGGTAGGCGGTGATGACCAGGATCTGGTCCATCCCGCTGAGGACATCCAGCTTGGTGAGGGCGATCCGGTCGGCGTTCTGGCAGGCCAGGCCGTAGCGGCTGGCCACCGCGTCAAAGGGGCCCACCCGGCGGGGCCGGCCGGTGGCAGCGCCGTACTCGGCCCCGGCCTCCCGCAGCTGGTCCATCCAGGCGGCGGACATGGCGTGCTCGGCGGCGAAGGGCCCCGCCCCCACACAGGTGGAGTAGGCTTTCAGCACCCCCACCACATGGTCCAGCCGGCAGCCGGGGATGCCGGCGCCGATGGGTCCATAGGCCGAGATGGTGGAGGAGCTGGAAGTGTAGGGGAAGATGCCGTAGTCGATGTCCCGCATGGCCCCCAGCTGGGCCTCCAGCAGCACCCGTTTGCCCGCTGCCAGTGCATCCCGCAGATAGCGGCCGGTGTCGCAGATGTAGGGCTCAAAGGCCTCCGCCTTTTCCTGGCACCAGGCCAGCAGGGCGGGGTAGGACATGGGCTCCTGGTAATAGCAGCCCCCCAGCTCCAGGTTTTTGGCCTCCAGCATGGTTTTCAGCCGGGTGCGCACCGGTTCGGTGTCCAGCCGCAGCAGGTCCCCCAGCCGGAGGGTCTTTTTCCGGTATTTGTCGCTGTAGGCGTAGGCGATGCCCCGGCGGGTGGAGCCGAAGGCGGCGCCCTTGCGGGCCAGCCGGTCCTCCTCCAGCCCGTCCTGGATCCGGTGCCAGGGCATTGAGATGGTGGCCCGGGCCGACAGTTTCAGGTGGTTGGGGGTGACGCTGACCCCGCGGTCCCGGATGTCCTGGATCTCCCGGGTCAGGTGGTCCAGATCCACCACCATCCCGTCCCCCAGGATGCAGGTGACCCCGGGGTGGAGGATCCCCGAGGGCAGCAGGTTGAGTACAAAGGTGCCGTCGCCGGTGACCACGGTATGGCCGGCGTTGTTGCCGCCCTGGTAGCGCACCACCACGTCGGCCTGCTGGGCCAGCAGGTCAATGACCCGGCCCTTGCCCTCGTCGCCCCAGTTGAGGCCGGTGACAGCCGTCAGCATGATGCGTCCTCCTCGTTCTTCTGGTCCACCACAGCCTGAACCCGGGTGGGCAGGCCGTAGAGCTGGATGAAGCCGGTGGCGTCCGACTGGCAGTAGCTGCCGCCGGCGTCAAAGGTGGCGATCTCCTGGCTGTAGAGGGAGTAGGGGGACCAGACCCCGGCGTTGAAGATGTTGCCCTTGTACAGTTTCAGCCGCACCTTGCCGGTGACGTGCTGCTGGGTCTCGGTGACAAAGGCGGAAAGAGCCTTGCGCAGGGGGCTGAACCACTGGCCGTCGTAGACCAGCTCGCCGAAGGTGATGGCCAGCTCCCGCTTTTTGTGGGCGGTGGGCTTGTCCAGGGTCAGGGTTTCCAGCACCTGATGGGCGTGGTAGAGGATGGTGCCGCCGGGGGTTTCATAAACCCCGCGGCTCTTCATCCCCACCAGACGGTTTTCCACCACGTCGTACAGGCCGATGCCGTTGCGGCCGCCCATCTGGTTGAGGGCGACGATGATGGCCGAGGCCTTCATGGGTTTGCCGTCCAGAGCGGTGGGGACGCCCTTCTCAAAGGTCAGCTCCAGATATTCGGGGGTGTCGGGGGCTTTGAGAGGGGAGACGCTCAGCTCCAGAAAACCCTGCTTTTCATACTGGGGCTCGTTGCCCGGGTCTTCCAGGTCTAGCCCCTCGTGACTTAGATGCCACAGGTTTTTGTCTTTGGAGTAGTTGGTCTCCCGGGTGATTTTCAGGGGGATGTGGTGGGCCTCGGCGTAGTCGATTTCCTCATCCCGGCTCTGGATGTCCCACTCCCGCCAGGGGGTGATGATCTTCATGCGGGGGTCAAAGTGCATGATGGCCAGCTCAAACCGGACCTGGTCGTTGCCCTTGCCGGTGCTGCCGTGGCAGACCGCGTCGGCCCCCTCGGCTTTGGCGATCTCCACCACCCGCTTGGCCAGCACAGGACGGGCAAAGCTGGTGCCCAGCAGGTAGCCCTCATAGTCGGCGCCGGCCTGCATGGTGGGGATGACGTAGTCGTCCACAAATTCGTCGGTCAAATCCTCGATGTACAGCTTGCTGGCCCCCGAGGCCCTGGCCCGGGCTTCCAGCCCGTCCAGCTCGCCGGTCTGGCCGATGTTGCCGCAGACGGCGATCACTTCGCAGTTGTTGTAGTGCTCTTTCAGCCAGGGGATGATGATGGAGGTGTCCAGGCCGCCGGAATAGGCCAGGACCACTTTTTTGATTTCAGACATGGTGATCCACTGCTCCTTTTCTGCTTGTGTTTGAGCTCGGGATTGATTATACTGTCTTTGCTGAGATATGTAAAAATCATTGTTGTTATAGTGATGATAACAAAATGATATGTCAGGAGGCGGGCAGATGAACGTCAACTTTGAATACTACAAGATTTTCTATTATGTGGCCAAGTACCAGAACTTCACCCGGGCGGCCCACGCCATGGGCAACAGCCAGCCCAACGTCACCCGTGCCATGAACTGCCTGGAGCAGGAGACCCACTGCACCCTCTTCATCCGCACCAACCGCGGCGTCCAGCTGACCCCGGAGGGGGAGCACCTCTACGGCCACATTGCGGCGGCCATGGCCCAGGTGCAGATGGCGGAGGAGGAGCTGGCCGCCAGCGCCAGCCTGGAACACGGCAGCGTCTCCATCGGCGCCAGCGAGACAGCCCTGAACATCTACCTGCTGGAAAAGCTCAAGGCCTTCCACACCGAATACCCCGGCATCCGGCTCAAGATGTACAACCACTCCACCCCCCAGGCGGTACGGTCGGTGGGCAGCGGGGAGGTGGACTTTGCGGTGGTGACCACCCCCACCGACGCCCAGCCGCCTCTGCAGGAGGTGCACCTCCAGAGCTTCCGGGAGATCCTGGTGGGGGGCCTGGCCTACACCGCCCTGGCCAGCCAGGAGCTGACCCTCTCTGACCTGGAGCACTACTCCTTCATCAGCCTGGGCAAGGAGACCATGACCTATCGGTTTTACCATCAGCTGTTTTTGTCTCAGGGGCTGGAGCTGGCCCCCGACACCGAGGCGGCCACCGCCGACCAGATCCTCCCCCTGGTGCAGTGCGACCTGGGGCTGGCCTTCATCCCCGAAACCATGGCCCGGGAGGCCATCCAGAAGCGGCAGATTGTCCAGATTCATCTGCGGGAGGAGATCCCCCCGCGGCAGATCTGCCTGGTGTATGACCGCCAGCGCCCCATGAGCGCCGCCGCCCGCCAGCTGAAAACCACCCTGCTGAAAGAGCGCACCGATTGAGATTCTGACAGCACAAAACCCGGCACAGCCTTTGAGGCCGCGCCGGGTTTGTTCTTTGGGGCAAAATGCGCTATACTGAAAGGGAAGGAATGCCCGGGAAACACAGCTGCCCCCGGGGCAGCGGGGAGGAGCAAAGATGTATCAGTATCAGCTTTCCAATGGGCTGGCCCCCCAGCCGGCCCCGTCCCAAAAGGGGGAGACATCCGGCGGCACCCTGCTGGTGCTGACCTCGGAGGAGCTGGCCCGCCAGCCGGCCCAGGAAGCCAAGGGGGATATGGTCTGCCACACCCCCCTGGCCCGGGACGCCCAGATCTGCAAGGCCGAGGTGCGGCGGGGCTACCTGAACGGCACCATCGTCACCCCCCGGCAGGCCAAAAGCGGGGAGACCATCGCCTTCGGCTACCTGCTGGCCCCGGGGCTGGTGGTGCTATGCGACGACACCGGCACCGCCCGGTCGATGGTGCAGCGCCTCCACAAGGAGGACCCCCGCCGCAGCTGGACCCCCGCCGGCTTTTTCTGCGGCTTCCTGGCCCTACTGGTGGACAAGGACCTGCGCCACCTGGAACTGCTGGGGGACCAGCTGTCCCGGATGGAGGACCAGGTCACCAATGGCCAGCTGGAGGGCTTCAACGGGGGCATGATGGTGCTGCGGAAGGAGATTTCCCGCTGGATCAAATATTACACCCAGATGGATGAGCTGGTGTGCGAGCTGCAGGAAAACGGCTCCCTTTCAGACCCCGAGGCCCAGATGTTCCACCGGGTGGAAAAGCGGATGGGCCGCCTGCTGGGGGAAGCCAAAGCCCTGCGGGAGTACGGCCTCCAGCTGCGGGAGATGTTTCAGGCCGAGATGGACCTGCGTCAGAACCGGATCATGAAGATTCTGACCATTGTCACCACCATCTTCCTGCCCCTGTCCCTGGTGGCGGGGTGGTACGGGATGAACTTTTCCGGCATGCCCGAGCTGACCTGGAAATACGGCTATCCGGCGGTGATCGCGGCCAGCGCCCTGATTGTGCTGCTGTGCCTGTATATCATGAAAAAGAAAAAGTTCTGGTGAGGCCGGTCTCTCCCGGAATAAAACAAAAATTGCAATCTTTTTGCAAATTTCTCTTGCGTTTTTGAGGACAAGCGTGTATACTGTCTCTCGCTTGCAAAATTGCAACCTGCTTGTGAATTGCGGCAGGCTTTGAGATAAGGGGCCCTAGGCCCTGCGGGAGACGTTATGGAATTGTTCTTGGAAGTGCTGGAGGAATCCCTCCACGATACCCTCAAAATGCTGCCTTTCCTGTTTGCAGCTTATCTGTTCATCGAATATGTGGAGCGCCGCCACGGCGAGCGGATCGAGCAGCTGCTGGCCAGCGGCGGCCGCTGGGGAGCTGTGCCGGGGGCGGTGCTGGGCTGTGTGCCCCAGTGCGGTTTCTCGGCGGTAGCCTCCAACTTTTACGCTTCCCGGGTTATCACCCTGGGCACCCTGATGGCGGTCTATCTGGCCACCAGTGACGAGGCCATCCCCCTGCTGGTGTCCATGCCGGACTACTGGGATAAACTGGCGATCCTGCTGGCCATCAAGGTGATCTACGCCGTGGTCGTTGGCTTTGTGCTGGATTTTGTCCTGCGGCCCCTGCTGCCCAGGTCTCTCCGGGGCGGCTACACCGGCCACGCCGACGAGGTGGACTGTCACGAAACCCACGAAGAGGGAGGTCATCAGCACCCCCTGTGGCGGGCGGCTCTGCGCCACACCATCGAGATTTTCCTCTTCATCTTCCTGTTCAGCCTGGCCTTCGGTCTGCTGGTGGAGGGAATCAGGGAGGAAGTCATCTCGGACGCTTTGGGCCGGATGGGCTTTTTCCAGCCGGTGTTTGCGGCGGCGGTGGGGCTGATCCCCAACTGTGCCGCCAGCGTCCTGCTGACCCAGATGTATCTGGAAGGGGCCCTGCGGTTTTCCAGCCTGGTGGCGGGCCTGTGTACCGGCGCCGGGGTGGGCCTGGCAGTGCTGTGGCGTGCCAACCCCTCCTGGAAGCAGAACCTGTTCATCACCGGCCTGACCTGGGCGGCGGGGGCCGTCCTGGGGGTGGGGATGCAGATTGTGATTGCCCTGTTCCTCTGAAACCAAACACAGCCAAGCCCCGAAAAGGTATAATACAGACAAAGCCCCTCAAAGGGCCGGCATGAGCCAGCAATGCAGTTGGCTGATTGTTTCGCGGCCCCTTGAGGGGTTTTTCTTTACGCCCCGGCAGAGCCGGGGACATGATGCAGGCCGGTGCAACGACCCCTACTCTCTGGCGGTGATCGCCCTCAAGCTGAAGGAGATCTTCGGCCTGGAGGACATCAACAACCTGCTCGTCATTTGCAACCTTGCCTGGTATGAACAGAAGGCGTCCATCGAACTGTTCCATCGGATGATGTCAGGAGGAAGGATTCGCATACCGAGCCCAATTTTCAGGTTCAGTCTGTTTTTAGGGTCTGAATTGTCGGGTGCCTTTTTGGTTACCACTGCAGGGACAGCAGGGCTTTATCTGATTTTTCGGGGCAGTCCAGGGTGTAAAGGAAACCGTCCTTTTTCACCTGGTCTGTAACGTCGGTGCCGTTCAGCCAGACTTTCCGGGGAGGCTGCTCCGACAGCCAGCCCACCCGGCCGGATTCGCACAGGACGGCACAGGCTGTGGTGTCGGTGGTCCAAATGGATTCCACCGCTGCAAATCCCACATACTTGTCGGCTAATCCGAGGAAGGCGGCGGGCTGCGTGTGAGGCAGCAGGATAAACCAGCCATAGCCGCCGGGGGCCAGATTGCCCTGGCAGTTTCTGCCGCCATCCAGGAGGCAGGTTTTCTGTGCAAAGAAATCATACACCCAGTAAGCGGCGTCTTTGTCCAGTTCAGGGATGTCGCCGGGGGAGAATGTAAAATGCTGGGGCACACGGGTCAGGTTGAAAACAGCCAGGCCCCCCGCCGTTCCATGTTGGCCATAGGCGGCGATATTGTGCAGTTTCAGAGTGCCGTCCTGCATGGGGTCGGAAAAGACGCAGTCTACAGAGGGTTTGGCCGAGCGTGCCATTGAGAGAATGCGTCCGTCCAGACAGGCCAGGGGTTTCAGGACGGCGGGGTCGGTTTGCCCCACCGGATCGCTGACATAGACCGGCCCGCCGCTGATAGCCCGCAGGAGGGCGTGTTTTTGGGCGTCGGGATGGCTGGTCCAGAACATATCCCAGTCACAGCAATAGAGCTCGTTGTGGTAGAGGGCATTGTAGGCGTTTTGCAGCAGATGTTCGGCAAAGTGCTCTGGCTTCCGTGGGAGAAAATCGTCGCTGTTGCGGGAAAGGGCCGAGACCGGCCGGGCCAGCAGGTTCTCCATGGCCATCCCCATGCAGTGGAGGATGGCACCGTCCATGCCGGCGCCCCCGTCCTCCAGGGCGCGGCCCAGGCCGGCGGCAGCTTGGGCCGCCGGGAGGGTGTTTTCAAAGTAGTTGGCGGTGGAGCTCTGGCCGTCCACCTTGACAAAGCGGATGCCCTCCCGGCGGAGCAGGTCGTACCAGTCCCGGTAAAAGCGTTCCCCGCCGACAGGGGAGGGGAGGAGGGTTCCGCCTGCCGTCCGGCAAAGAGCACCACGTTCCTGTGCGGCGGCTTCGCTGTCCGGGGCGATGCCGCTCCAAAAGCCGGCCAGAGCGTGCCATACCCCCACCCAGTCGATGGAAAAATCCCGCTTCAGGTCCTGCACCAGGGGCTTGAACCCCTGGGGAAACTTGGCGGGGTCGGGCCGCAGAGAGGTGAGCTGGTCCTCCCGGGTCTGGAGCCAGCCGTCGCCGATGACAAACCAGCGGACCGGCACCTGTTTGGCCCGCAGTTCCTGGGCTTTTTGCAGGATGCCCGCCTCGCTGACCTCCCGGTAAAAGGCATCCCAGCTGCACCAGCCCAGATACCGGAAAGGCTCGGGCAGACGGCGGTCCTGCCGGAGACGAAGGCCTTTTTCCTCTGCCAGCCAGGCAAAGGCCCGGTGGATGGTTTCAAAGAGGTCTGTCCCTTGGGCGTAGAGGTAGAGAGGCTCGTCTGCTTCCCGCAGGCCGGCGGTGCCGCAGCCCATTTCCAGGGCAAGCTCAGTTTCGGTGCCGGGGGCCGCCCAGGCCTTAAAGCGCCTGCCTACCATGGGCACCAGACATCCGAAGGCGTCCGGGTATTGCAGCAAAAGCACCTGGGTGCGGGCGGGAATCTCCGAAAACCCCGCGACAAAAGCGGGCCTTGTCCACCAGGGATTGTACAGATACAATGCCGTCATCCGCTCCGGCCGGCGGGCCGCCTGCATCCAGAGCTTGATGGGGGCCTGGGCGGCAAGGCTGGGACAGCCCACATGGGGCTCTCCCCAGAGTTTCAGATGGATGACGCCAAGCCTGCAATTCCCCGCTGTCTGTTCGTCGATGCGAACGCAGAAAGCCTTTTCGTCATGGGTTTCTCCAAAATGCAAATCTGCGGTGTACTGCACTTTCTGGCAGTCGATGACGCACCGGATGGGCCGCCGGTCCGCAGCCCAGGGCGCAGGTTGGGCGATTGAAGCCATGGTCAATTTCTCCCTTCGTTTTCGTGCTGCCGGAACATGGGCAGCAGGATTTTGGACTGGATGCCGGCGATCACCGAGCCGCCCATCAGCAGCATCAGGACACCCAGCAGCAGAAACAGTTCGGTGGAGCCATAGAGCAGAAGCCCCAGGGGGATCAGGACGGTGAGGGCCAGCAGGGCCGTCCTGGGAAAGTGCCGGACGGCCAGCAAAAGCGCGTTGCGGCAGTTGGCCCGGATGGAGTTCTGATACCGGGCCTGAATCGGAAAGAGATAGAGCCCCACCGCCAGCAGAACCAGCGAGGCCGCCGCCAGCAGAACCTGCATGGGCGAGCCGCCGGCCCCGGTCCGGGCGGCCAGGCCGGTGTCCAGATACACAAAGGCGCTGGCGGCAAAAAGCACCAGCCAGGATAAGGTGGACTGGACAAAATTCTTGCGGAAGGCGGTGAAGAAGGTCCCCAGCACCGGCGGCTCGTCCCCATCGGCGTATTTCAGGCAGACGGTGTGGAGGGCGGTGCAGCTGGCCCCGATGGTCACCACCGGCAGGCAGCAGAGCAGGAACACCAGATTCAGCAAGATCAGGTCAAAGAGCCGGGCCATCAGCTGCATCACAGGAGAATTCAGGCGGAACATGGAACATCAATCCTTTTCACACAGGGTAATATGGAGCTGCCAGGCCTGATAATCGGTCCAGGCCGGCGGGATCACCACGCCGGCGTGTTCCAGGGCAGCCCCCGAAAGAAAGCGGTCCTGGGCAAATTCAAAGCGGCTCCAGTCGGCGGTCTCGTCCTCTTTCAGCAGGTGGACCCGGTACTGTCCCTCGGGCCGCAGGCCGTGGACTTTGACCCGGATCAGGCCGCCGTTGCAGACCACATGACTGTAGACCGCCGTCACCAGGGCCTCGGTTCCGGCGGCGTCCACGTTTTCCCACACCGCGCAGCCGGTGCCGGGGGCCCGCAGCCGGTAATAGTCCCCCTGCTGGAGCAGCTGGCTGGAGGCCTGGAAGGTGTCGATCTGCCGGCGGATGGCTTCCTTTTCGGCATCGGACAGGGCGGCCAGGTCCAGCTCATAGCCGAAGGTGCCGGCCATGGCCACCGCGGCGCGGGTGGCCAGCGGGGTCACCCGGCCGGTCTGGTGGTTGGGCACCGCCGACACATGGGCCCCCATCGTACAGCCTGGATAGCCGAAGGAGGTGCCGTACTGGATGTCCAGTCGGCTGATGGCGTCGCTGTTGTCGCTGCACCAGATCTGGGGGCAGTAGTAGAGCATGCCGGTGTCAAACCGGCCGCCGCCCCCGCTGCACCCTTCAATCAGCAGGTCTGGGTACCGCTGGCAGAGGGTTTCCAGAATCCGGTACAGCCCCAGCACATACCGGTGGCTGAACTGGCCCTGATGGGCGGCGTCCAGCTGGTGGGAAAACTTGTCGCAAATGCTGCGGTTCATGTCCCATTTGATGTAGGAGATGGGGGCGCTGTCCAGGATGGTGCACATCCGTTCGATCAGGTAATCCTGCACGTCGGTGCGGGACACATCCAGGATCAGCTGGTCGCGGGAGAGGTTGGGCCGGCGGCCCTCGATCTGCACCGCCCAGTCGGGATGGGCCCGGTAGAGGTCACTGTCCTCCGAGATGCCCTCCGGCTCAAACCACAGGCCGAACAGAAGGCCGGTGTCGGTGATCCGCCGCACCAGTTCCGGCAGGGAGCAGCCCAGCTTCTGCTCGTTGGGAAACCAGTCTCCCAGGCCGGAGTGGTCGTCGTCCCGCTTGCCGAACCATCCGTCGTCCAGCACAAAGAGTTCCACCCCCAGCTGGGCGGCCTCCTGTGCCATGGCCACCAGCTTGTCCCCGGTGAAGTCAAAGTAGGTGCCCTCCCAGCTGTTCAGCAGGACGGGGCGGCGCTGGCCGGCCCACTTGCCCCGGCAGATATGGTCCCGGATGGTCCTGTGGAGGTTGCGGCTCAGCAGGCCGAAGCCTGCGCCGCTGTAGCTGAGAATTACTTCCGGGGTCTGGAAGCTCTCGCCGGGGGCCAGATTCCACCCGAAATCATCGGGATGGATGCCGCAGACCAGCCGGGTCTGGCCAATCTGGTCCTTTTCCACCTCCATGGCGAACTCGCCGCTGTAGACGAAAGAGAAACTGTAGCAGTCCCCCTGCTCCTCATTGGCGCCGGGGGCGCAGAGGATGGAGAAGGGATTATAGTGGTGGCTGCTGGTGCCCCGGACGCTGCCGATGGACTGGATGCCGTGGCCCACCGGCTGGCGCTGGAGATTCCGCTCCCCGCAGTGGCGGCCGTGGAAGGTGACCCAGTCAAAGTCGCCGTACTGCCAGTCGATGCTGAGGCTGGCGGCCTTTTCCAGCACCACCGGGGTCTGGCCTTCGTTGGTGATCTTCACCGCCCGGGTGATGACATCCAGCGCCGGCAGCACCCCGAACAGCAGCTCTGCCTCCATCCCGGTATAGGGGTCCCGCAGCCAGACCACCAGTGTCTCGGCCTCCTGTTGGTCGGCGTGGACGGCGGGCAGGCCCTCCAGGGCGTACTTGCCGGGGCGCACCTCATGCCTCTGATACCGCAGGTCGGCCGCCCGGCTGCCGTCGGTGTTGCGGACCCGCAGGGCGGTGACCCGGTAATCCCCGGTGCCGAAACAGCTGTATTCCTGAGGCAGCACGTCCAGGGAATAGCCCTTGTCGGTTTTGCCTTTTTCATAGGGGTTTCCCGAGAAGCCCCGGTCCATGTGGTAGATCAGCTGGGACAAATCGCCGTCATCGGTCCTGGCTCCATAATAAGTATGAAGCAAAACGCCGGTGTTGTCTACCTTCATCTGATAGGTGGTGCGGAGGGTATGGAGGGTGAAAATGCGGTTTTTCTCGTCGATATGGATCGCCATGGCGGACCTCCTGATGCCGCAGCAGGCAGATGCCGCGGGTGCATCTGCCTGCCGGGGAAGATGAATGAAGAAGAAAGGAAGAAGTTGGAAAATGACTTGTGATTACGCCTCGCCCCACAGGCCCAGACGCTGCAGGTACTGCTCGGTGATGTACGCCTCGCAATCTTTCAGGCCGGCATCCTCCATCTGCTGCATCATGTCCTGATAGACGGCCTGGGCCGCTTCATGGCTGGCGGCGTTGACGATCTTGGCGTAGTTCTGGGTCATTACGTCGGTGACCTTCTGCCACTGGAGGCCCAGCACGCTGCTGCCCACCGGCTCCAGGCTGTTGTAGTAGATGGTGTCGTAGTAGTCGGAATCCCCAAACACCTGGTTGGCGAAGGTGCCGGTGGCGGACAGCTCATACTTGGTGGACAGGTCGTAGGGGGTGCCGTCCGAGCCGTTGCCGTTTTTGATGAACCAGGTCCACTTGCGGATGCCGGTCTCATTGGAGGTGGTGTCGAAGTCGTGGAGCAGGCCGTCCAGAACTTCCTCGTCGGGGACGTGCTTGCCGTCCACCATGTTCCAGTCCTTGCCCTCGATGCCCCACAGCAGCAGGTACTGGCCTTCCTCGCTGGCCAGGTAGTCGTACAGCCGGAGAGCGGCGTCCACATGCTTGCAGTTCTTGGTGATGGCGATGGCGTCCCAGCCCAAAGAGCTGCGGCCGTTGTAGGTGGTCTGGTCGGCGGTCAGGCCGTCGGCCACCACCTTGTAGGGGAAGAACTGGGCGTCGGGCCCCACCGAGGCAGCCAGGGTGGTGTTGATGGTGTCGGTCTCCCAGTAGGCGTTGAAGGTGCTGAACACATAGCCGGCGGCCATCTTCTGCTGCCACTGTTCCTTCTTGTTCACCACCCACTCGCTGTCCAGCAGGCCCTCGTTGTACAGGTCGTTGAGGAACAGCATCGAGTTCATGTACTGGGGATCTCTGGTCCAGTACTGGAGGGTCTTGTCGTCGGGCATGTAGTAGGGCATTTGACCGAACATCCCCCGCAGGGCGCCGAAGGAGCCGCTGGAATCTGCCACCACCGTCAGGGGCAGGCTGTCCTGGCCGCCCACCTGGGGGTGCAGTTCCTTGAACTTCCGCAGAATGTCGTGGTATTCGCTCTGGGTGAAGGGCTCGGTGCTTTCGGCCCGCTCCTGGTCCACGATCTCAGCCAGGAAGTCCCGGCGCATCAGCACCGAGCTGCAGGGGTTGGTGTCCTTGCCGTACCAGTTGGCCACCCAGTAGATGTGGCCGTCGGTGTGGCGGCACTTTTCCAGGGTGTCGCCGTACATCTCCAGCAGGTTGGGGCAGTTTTCTTCCAGCAGGTCGTCCAGCTCCACCAGGGCGCCGGCTTCGATGTAGCGGTTGACGATGTCCCCCTGGCCCATCAGGATGATGTCGGGGTAATTCTGGCCCGAGAGCATCAGGTTCAGCTTTTCATCGGGATCGCCGGTGGGGTTTTCCACCGACAGCTGGACCCCGGTGGCGGCCATGATCTGCTGGGCCACCGGATCGTCGAAGGTCTTGGAGCCCGAGTTTTTGTCAAAGAAGCTGAGGGTCACCACCCCGCCCTCCTCTGCGGAAGAGGCGGTATCGCTGCCGCCGCAGGCGGTGAGGGCAGCAGCGCCGGCTGCCAGAGCGGAACCTTTCAGGAACGCGCGACGGGAAATCTTTTTCATTTTCTTTTCCTCCTGTATCAGATGGAATGCCGGCTTATTTCACAGAGCCCAGCATAATGCCTTTGACGAAATATTTCTGGATGAAGGGATACACCATGATGATGGGGATGGTGGTGACCATGGTGGCCGCCATGCGGATGCTGTCGGGGGTGATGGACTGGCTCATCCGGTTGGCCGCGGCGGCGCCGGCGTCCGAGGTCTGGTACTGGTTGAGGATTTCCACCAGGATGGACTGCATGGTCTTGAGGCTCTGGGAGTTGGTGTACAAATAGGCGTCAAACCAGGAATTCCACTGGCTGATGGCCACAAACAGGGCGATGGTCATGATGATGGGCTTGGACAGGGGCAGCACCAGCCGGAAGAAGATGGTCAAATCGTTGGCGCCGTCGATGCGGGCCGCGTCAAACAGGGCTTCCGGCATACTCTCGATGTAGTTGCGCACCAGGATCATGTTGTAGACCGACAGCAGGTTGGGCAGGATGAAAACCAGGAAGTTGTCCAGCAGGCCCAGGTTTTTCAGCACCATGTAGTAGGGCACCATGCCGCCGCCGAAGTACATGGTGAAGATGAACAGGACGTTCAGGGGTTTCCGGCCGACCAAGTCCCGATAGGACAATACATAGGCCAAAGCGCTGGTAACCAGCACCGCCAGGGGGGTGCCGATGAGGGTGCGGGCCACCGTTACCAGAATTGAGTGCTGGAAGGTGCTGCGGCCCAGGATGTCGGCGTAGCTGGAGAGGCTCAGCTTCCGGGGCAGCAGGTAGAGCCCGCCCCGCATGGCGTCGTTGGCGTCATTGATGGAGACGATGAAGATGTTCCAGAAGGGGTACAGACAGATGATGACCGCAAAGGCCAGGAACAGCACCTTCAGCAGGTCCAGGGAAAGGTCTGAGAGATTGCGTTTTTTGGTTTTCATGATGGGTCCTCCTCAGAACAGGGCGGTGTCGTTGTCCGACGCCTTTTTGGAGATGGCGTTGGCCGCCATCACCAGGATGAAGGACACCACCGATTTGAACAGGCCCACGGCGGTACCATAGGAGTACATGCCGTTGGTCAGGCCGTAGCGGTAAGCGTAGGTGTCCAGCACGTCCGAAAAGTCCAGGATGGCATCGTTGCTCATCAACAGCTGCTGTTCGTAGCCGGTGTTCAGGACGTTGCCCACGGCCAGGATCAGCATAATGATGATGGTGGGCTTGATGGCCGGCAGGGTGATGTACCAGATTTTTTGCCAGCGGGACGCGCCGTCCAGAGAGGCGGCCTCGTACATATCCTGGTCGATGCCCGAGATGGCGGACAGGTAGATGATGGCGTTGTAGCCCAGACCCTTCCAGGCGTTGGCGATGGCGATGATGAACCAGAACCAGGGCCCGTGCTGGAAGAAGGAGATGGGCTTGTCGGTGAGGTGGACCGCCTGGAGCAGATCGTTGATGATGCCGCCCGAGGACAAGAAGGTCATGAAGATGTTGGCCGCAATGACCCAGGAAATAAAGTAGGGCAGATAGGTGGCAGTCTGAACGAAGGACTTGATTTTGGGGTGCTTGACCTCGTTCAGCAGCACGGCCAGCAGGATGGGCAGCGGGAAGGAGAACAGCAGGGTCAGCAGGCTGGTGGCCAGGGTGTTCCGCATGATCCGCCAGAAGTCGGTGGAGAAAAAGTATTCAAACCAGTCCAGCCCCACAAACTCGGCGCCCAGCAGGTCCTGGAGGTATCCGTTGCCCCTGGGGGTGAAATTGGTGAAGGCCATATACAGGCCGGTCATGGGCAGGTAATTGAACAAAATCAGGCAGATCAGGGCGGGGGCCAGCAGGATCATCAGATACCGCTGATCCCACAGCCGCTGCCAGATGCTTTTGGAATGGCGCACGGCCACAGCCGCGCCGGCAGTCTTGGTTTTCACAGGTAATTCCTCCTTTTTGCAGGTGCCGCAGGGAAAATTTCACCGACAGATGGCAGGCGGCACAGCCGCCGGTTTTGCGTTTCTCGATCCCCTTCCTTTCCAGATGATCCGGGCTTTTGACGCCGTTGCAGCCATAAAAAGTAGTTTCTTGCTTTCAGTGCCGGCGGCAGTCAAAGCGCGGATGAATTCGTCTGTTTTGCCAGATTTCTTGCGGATGTATAGATTTCTTTTGTAGATTGCACTTTTATTTTACAACGGTCGGCCGCAAAGATAAATGGTAACCCCAAGCTCATGAACGTAAAATATTGTGTATTTTACAGTATAATGGTATAATTGTCGTATGATGGGATAATTGGGCTTTGACTTGTACAAACAAACGGAAAGGAAAGGACCATGGAAGAGACATTCAACCGGTTTTCGATGGATTGGGGGATCATCCAATCGGTCCCCGATCAGCGTTCGGTGGGATTTGAGTTCAACTCGGACCTGCCCTTGCTGGCATTGAAGGGAATCGGCCTGCAGGAAGTGACAGATCCCCATTATTCCTGGGACAACCGCAGCCGGCCCGACAATCAGTGCGTCATTCAGTACACCGTCAGCGGATGCGGCGCCATTGAAGTGGACGGCATTCATTACAGTGTGCCTGCGGGGTACGCTTTTTTGATTGATATTCCGGGGCCCAGCCGGTACTATATACCCAAAGACTCGGCCCGATGGGAATTTTTCTTTTTGGAGTTCACCAAAGAGTGCCTGCCCATGCTGTGGAAAATCTATCGCACCGCCGGGCCGGTGATCCGGCTGAGCGAATCTTCCGGTTTACTGCCCAAAATCATTGATATGTACCGCCTGGTGACAGGGGGCCAGCTCGCATCCTATTTTCAGAATGCCCGGCTGTCCTACGACTTCTGGCTCAGCCTCACCGAATACGCTGTAACCCAGTCCGCCACCTTCCTGTCCAAGGTGGACTATGCCAAGCGGTTCATCGATCAGAATTACCGCAGCCCGGACCTGAGCCTGGACCAGATCGCCGACTATGCCGGCCTGTCCAAATATTATCTGTGCAAGGAATTCCGGCACAAATTCGGCATTTCGCCGGGGAAATATATCCGCACTCTGCGGATGGACAAGGCCTGTGACCTTCTCTCCACCCGGCCGGACTTTTCCCTCCAGGAGATTGCCGCTCAGGTGGGGTACGCCAATGACAATTATTTCGGGAAGGTATTCAAAGCAGAAAAAGGGGTCAGCCCTGACCGCTACCGCAAACGCCAAAGCCGGTATGATACCATTCAGACTGTTTACGAGACGCCCTCCGCCGGGTTTGGCAGCGGCCGGGAAAAGCCGTAACATCCAATTCTGGAAAGAAGACAAAAAGCCGTACTTTCGGGCAGAAAGGACCTGAAGTACGGCTTTTTGCTTGTGGGAGTATGCAATTCTGACCGCTCGCTTTCAGATGAAAGAGGCGTTGTCCCGATGGATCCCCAGAAAGGCGGATGACCCCTTGATGACACCGTAAGTGCCCAGCTTTTCACCTCCGGCCGCTACCGCTTTGTCCACCAGGTGGATGTTGACCTTTACCCCGAAGGGGATGGTTTCCACAACGGGGATGGAGAGTTTTTCAGTCGTGGTTTTTCCTCCTCCTCAGAAGGTAATCAGCACTTTGCCGCTGGTGGGGCCCTTCTGCACCAGCTCCAGGGCCTGGCGGGCGGTGTCCAGGGTAAAGGTGCGGGGATCGGTGGCGGGGACAATGTGGTTTTGCTCCACGATTTGGGTGATGTGCCGCAGCTGGGCGCCGTCAGAATGCACAAAGATAAACCGGTATTCCTTGCCCTGCTTGCGGGCGGCCCTGTCATATTTGGCCCCCGCCGCCGTGAACAACAGCCGCTTGGCGGCGCCGAAATGATTTTTCACCGCAAAGGCTTTGTTGGGGCCGGTCCGCAGGCTCAGCAGCCGCCCGCCCGGCCTCAGCACCGACAGTTCCCGCTGGAACTCCCCGGCGCCTAAGGTGTCAATGACGTAATCCACACCGGACAAAACTTCCCAGTAGTTTTCCTGTTTGTAGTCCAGATACCGGTCGGCCCCGGCGGCCAGAATGGACTCCCGGGCCCGGCTGTTGCCGGTGACGATCACCCGCAGGCCCAAGGATTTGGCGATGGGCACCGCCATCTGTCCAAAACTGCCCGACCCGCCGGGGATCAGCAGGGTACTCCCGGGCTTGGCTTCCAGCTCCTCGGTGATGCCCTGCCAGGCGGTCAGGCCGGTGAGGGGGATGGCCGCGGCTGTGGTGAAGTCGTAGCCTTTCGGCATGGGGGCCAGGGCCGACTGATCCACCGCGACATATTCGGCGAAAGCGCCGATTTTGGCAAGGGGAAGCCGGGCATAGACCTTGTCGCCCTTTTTAAAGCCGATGACCCGGCTGCCCACCCGCTCCACCACGCCGGAGCACTCGTTGCCCAGGGTGAGAGGCATGGGGTAGTCCTGAATCAGCCGGACGCTGCCGGTCAAAATCAGCAGCTCCAGCGGGTTCACCGCCGCCGCTTTCACCTTGACCAGCACCTCGCCGGGGCCAATGTCCGGCGTCGGAATTTCCCGCACAACCGGGCGAATCTCTTTTGTATATCGGTCAATCTGCACTGCCTTCATGGCAAGCCCTCCTTTTTGCAAAGATGTAAATGCAAACATTACAACATCGGGCAGTATACCACCATGGATATGTAATGTCAATACTTACATCTCGCGCCGCAAACAGCAGAAAGCCCGGCGGTTCCCTTGGGAGCCTGCCGGGCTTTTCTGGTTTTCACTATCGTTTTTGAGAGGCAGCGTTCTTGTGGGGCTCTGTCTGCCGGCTGCGGAATTCGCTGGGGGAGCAGCCCACCCGCTTTTTGAACAGCCGGGAAAAGGCGAAGGCATCTTCAAACCCCAGAGAGCTGGCCACCACCGCCACCGCGTAATCGGTGGAAGTGAGCATGGCCTCGGCCTTTTTCAGTTTCCGGTCGGTGAGGTATTCCTTGGGGCCGACGCCGTAGGCCTGGCGGAATACACGGGTCAGGTAGTTGGGATGGACCCCAAATTGCCGGGCCACCTGACGAATCTGGAGGGGTTCATAGTAGTTGACATCCAGATACAGCTTGACTTCCTCGGCGATGGAACCCCGGCGGGCGGGGTCCTGATCCTGACCGGTATCATAAAACAGCTGGGACAGGATGTACAGGGTCATGCTGTTGGCCAGCAGGTAATCGCTCACTGAGGCGGTGTTCAGGGGGAGCACTTCCTGGATGGTGGCGTAATATTTTTCCACTGGCAGATGCCGCAGGACGTAGGTTTCCTCGGCCTGCTCCATCAGTTCCAGCAGGTACTGACGGGAGGTGATGCCCAGAAAGTTGATCCAGGTGTAGTGCCAGGGGTCTTCCTGGTCGGCCTCGTAATAAGTCACCGTCTCGGCCGGCACCAGAAAGGCGTCTCCCGCCCCCAGATGAAAGGTGCGGCCTGCCACTTCCAGCCGGCCCTTGCCGCTGAGGACAAAGTGAATCATCTGATAGGTGCGGAACTTGGGTCCGTAATGCTGCCCCGGGGCGCACCACTCCTGCCCGGCGCTGTAAAAGGCCAGGTCGGAATGGGCTTTGAAGACGATGCTGTGCTTCGTCTCTTTGTACTCACGCATCTTTTCCATAAAATCAGTATACCAGAAAAAGTTTGTTTTTTCCATATCTTCTTTTGTTATTGCCATGTAAAAAGAGGCGCTTTCCGTGTTAAATAAAAGCACAGACCACAGAGAACACAGCACAGGAAAGAGGGAATCTCGATGGAAAAAACACGCCGCCAAGGGTTTCATCTGGAACCGCCCGCCGGCCTTCTCAACGACCCCAACGGCCTGGTGTGGTACCGCGGCAGCTATTACGTTTACTTTCAGTGGAACAAGTTTGAAAAGAACCACTCCTATAAAGAGTGGGGGAGCTTCGCTTCCGACGATCTGATTCACTGGCAGTTCCGAGGCAGCGCCCTGGTGCCCGACCAGCCCTACGACCAAAACGGGGTCTATTCCGGCAGCGGGCTGGAAATCGACGGCAAACTCTGCCTCTACTACACCGGCAACCACAAGGAAGAAGGGCGGCGGACCAGCCGCCAGTGTATGGCCGTCACAGAAGATGGCCGCCACTACCTGAAGCTGGGGCCGGTGCTGGAAACGCCGGAAGGCTACACCCCCCATTTCCGGGACCCGGATGTCTTTCGGGCCGAAAATGGCCTGTACTATATGCTCGTCGGCGCCCAGCGGTCGGATGGCCGGGGGGCTCTGGCTCTGGCCCGCAGCCGGGATGGTTTCGGCTGGGACTATCTCCACCCCCTGGCGTACAGCCGGCAGTATGAGATGGTGGAGTGCCCGGATTTGTTTTTGCTGGATGGGCAGTATGTCCTGCTCTACTGCCCCCAGGCCCGGAACAACGACACCGACGCCTGTCTGTCCAGCTATTCGGCCTACAAGCCGGTGACCTTTGACCCTGAAACCGGCCGCCTCTCCCCGGAGGATGCCGACCTGGACCGGGGCCGCACGGTCACCGACGGGGGCTTCGACTTCTACTCCCCCCAGACCTTCACCGACGGGAAGGGGAGGCGGATTCTCTTTGCCTGGATGTCCCGGATGGAGGAGGCGGAGGAGGCAGCCTTTTCGGCAGCGGAACCCTCGGTCCACTGCCTGACCATGCCGCGGGTGCTCCACTGGCGGGCGGGCCGGCTCTGGCAGACGCCCCCCGAGGAACTCTACAGCCTGTTGGGCGAGCCCATCCAGCCTGAAGCGCTGGACAGCCGGACCTTCTGGCTGGGCATCGAGGGTCTGGCAGGGGACAAACCCTTCTCTCTGACCCTTCACGGCGGGGAAGCGGCGCTGGACTTCGACCCGGCGGCAAGGACCCTCACCTTGACCCGGACCGCCTGGCTCACCGGCCAGCCCGAAAGCAAAACCTGCCCGCTGGAACAGCTCAAAAACCTGGAACTCTGGAGCGACCGCTCCAGCCTGGAAGTGTTCATCAACGGGGGAAGCCTGGTGCTCTCCGCCCGCATTGACCCCGCCAGCGAGACGCTGGGCCTGGACGTTCGGGGCGCGGACGGCTGCGGCATCACCCTGCGCCCCATCCACTGCATCTGATTTGATAAAGGAGGAAACCATCATGTCCGACAAAGAACTGGCCGCCGCGATCATCGAAAAGGTAGGCGGCAAAGGAAACATCGTCTCGGTCCGCCACTGCGCCACCCGTCTGCGGCTGATCGTCACCGACAAGGAGAAAATCGACGCCAAGGCCGTCGAGGACCTGGACAACGTGAAAGGCTCGTTTTTCAACGCGGGCCAGTACCAGATCATCCTGGGCACCGGCCTGGTGAACCGGATCTACGATGAAGTGGTGAAGCTGGTGGGCCACGCCGACGCCGTCTCTTCCACTGCCGACCAGCCCCAGCAAAAGCCGGTCTACGGCAATGCCTTCCAGCGGGCGGTGCGGATGTTCTCGGACGTGTTCGTTCCCATCATCCCGGTACTGGTGGCCACCGGTCTGTTTATGGGCCTGCGGGGCCTGCTGACCCAGGAAGCCGTCCTGAATGTCTTTGGGATGACCGCCGCCGACGTTCCCGCCCAGCTGCTGACCTTCACCCAGATTTTGACCGACACCGCTTTTTCCTTCCTGCCCGCCCTGGTCTGCTGGTCCACCTTCCGCAACTTCGGCGGAAGCCCGGTCATCGGCATCGTCCTGGGCCTGATGCTGGTGAGTCCCAGCCTCCCCAGCGCCTACGACGTGGGTTCCGGCGCCGCCGAACCCCTCACCTTCTTCGGTTTCCTGTCGGTGTCGGGCTATCAGGGCTCGGTGCTGCCCGCCTTCGCCACCGGTATCCTGGCCTCCAAGTTTGAGCAGTGGCTCCGCAAGCATGTCCCCGACGCCATCGACCTGATTGTCACCCCCTTCCTGACCCTGCTGTTCGGCATCGTCATCGCCCTGTTTGCCATTGGCCCCGTCCTTCACGCCGTGGAACAGGTCATCCTGGTGGTGGTGGAAAATGTCATCTTCCTGCCTTTCGGCATCGGCGGGTTCCTGTATGGCTGCTTTGGCCAGCTGCTGGGCATCTTTGGCATCCATCACATCCTCAACTTCCTGGAGATCAGCATGCTGGCCCAGGACGGCTGGAACTATCTGAACCCCATCGGCACCTGCGGCAACGTGGCCCAGGCCGGCGCTGTCCTGGCCGTCGCCATCAAGGCCGCTTCCAATAAGACCAAACAGGTGGCCTATCCCTCCTGCCTCAGCGCTTTGCTGGGCATCACCGAACCCGCCGTCTTCGGTGTCAACCTGAAATTCGTCAAGCCCTACATCATGGCCATGATCGGCGGCGGCGTGGGCGGCTTTCTGGCCTCCCTCATCGGCCTGCGGGCCACCGGTATGTCCATCACCGGCATCCCCGGCACCCTGCTCTATCTCAATGAGCAGCTGCCCTGGTACATTGTGGTCAACCTGATTTCCTTTGCGGTGGCCTTTGGCCTGACCTGGCTGTTCGGATTCAACACCAAAATGGAACAGCAGCAGTAAATTACACTCTCCACTCCTTCCTTCATTTCTTCCAACCAGAGGCGGCAGCGCCGGGCCGGTGCAGTGTTCCGGCGGCGCGGGCCGCCTCTGCCTTTTCAGGAGGTTTTCACCATGCAGAACCCGCAGATTTTCTTCGATGAGGCCCTGCAAGCCGTCCATCTCACCAATGGCATCATCAGCTATGTGATCCAGGTGGTGGACGGCCGGTATCTGGTCCACCGGTATTTCGGTCCCGCTCTCCGCAGCTGGCACGGCGGGGGCCAGCCGGTCTATTATAAGCGGGGCTACAACACCTGTCATGACGACTGCACCGTCCCCAATGTCTCCTTTGATGACTTTCCCTTTGAATATCCCGCCCGGAGCCGGGGGGATTTCAGGATTCCGGCCATCCAGGTGGAAACAGGGGGCATCTGTCACACCGAACTGGACTTTGTGTCCTGGCGGGCGCTGGACCAAAAGCCCGCCCTGGAGGGTCTGCCCGCCACCTTTGGCGCCCCTGGTGAGACCGCCACTCTGGAAGTCACCCTGGCCGACCCGGCCGCCGGGCTGACGGTGCGGCTCTATTACACCCTGTTTGCCGGGCTGGGAATTCTGACCCGGCATCAGGTGGCCGAAAACACCGGCGCCCGCCCTCTGACCCTCCGCAGCATCCAGAGCGCCTCCCTGGAACTGCCGGCCCTGCCCTGGGAGATGCTGACCCTTTACGGCACCCACGCCAAAGAGGCCAACATCCAGCGGTTCCCGCTCCACCACGGGGTCCAAAGGATCGAGAGCGTCCGGGGGTCCAGCAGTCCCCAGCACCAGCCCTTCTTCGCCCTGGCTGCCCCCGATGCCACCGCCGACCGGGGCCTTGTCATCGGCTTCCATCTGGTCTACAGCGGGAACTTTCTGGCCCAGGTGGAGCTGGATCAGTTTGGGAGGGTCCGGGCCCAGATCGGGATTCACCCCGAGGGTTTCGCCTGGCATCTGGAGCCGGGGGAGAAGTTTACCACCCCCGAGGCCATTCTCAACTGTACCGACGGCGGCCTCAACGGCTTGCGGCAAAATTTCCACGCCCTCTACCTCCACCATCTGATGCCGCCCCGGTTCGCCGGGGTGGAGCGGCCGGTCCTTTTGAACTCCTGGGAGTCGATGTACTACGATGTCACCCTCTCCAAAATCGAACATCAGGCCGAGCTGGCCCGTCAGCTGGGGGTGGAACTCTTTGTGCTGGACGACGGGTGGTTCCGCAAGGGCAATTCCAGCCATGATTCCATGGGGGACTGGCGGTGCAACCTGCGCAAGCTGCCCGGCGGCATCCCGGCGGCGGCCCGGATTGTCCATGGCAAGGGGATGAAGTTCGGCCTGTGGTTTGAGCCGGAGGCCGTCACCGCAGACAGCGAATTGTTCCAGACCCATCCTGACTGGGTCTTGCAGACCCCGGGTTATCCCATGACCCAGGGCCGCCACGAATACCTGCTGGACCTGTCCCGGCCCGAGGTGGTGGACTATCTCTTCGGGGTGTTGGACAGCTACCTCCAGAAATGCGGCATCGACTACATCAAGTGGGACATGAACCGGCCCCTCACCGATTTCTGTTCCATGGCCCCCGGGGCGCGGCAAGGGGAGACAGCCCATCGCTACATTCTGGGGCTCTACCGGCTGCTGGAACGGGTCACCGCCGCCTATCCGCGGCTTTTGATCGAGGGATGTTCCAGCGGCGGGGCCCGCTTTGACCCGGGGATGCTCTATTATGTAGCCCAGAACTGGACCAGCGACAACACCGACGGCCACGACCGTCTGACCATCCAGGCGGGGTACAGCCTGCTCTATCCGCCGGTGGCCATGGGGGCCCATGTCAGCATCACCCCCAACCACCAGACCGGCCGCACCACCCCGCTGGACACCCGATGGCAGGCGGCCCGTCTGTTCAATCTGGGCTATGAGCTGGATTTGACCCTCCTCACCGAGGAGGAGCGCCGGGAAATTGCCAGCCAGATTGCCCGGCGGAAAGCCGAGCGGCGCTGGGTCCAGTTCAGCCGGTTTTTCACCCTGGACCTGCCGGGCCCCTATACCGGCTGGGCCGTTCTGGCCGGGGACGGCAGCCGGTGTCTGGTGCAGGTGTTCCAGACCCGGTATGACCCCCTCTTTGCCCACACTCCGGTGCGGCTGCCCTTCCTGGAAAAAAGCACCCTCTACCGGGACGCCGCTTCGGGGCAGCTCTATGGCGGGGACGAGCTGGCCGCCCTCGGCCTGATGGCGCCCCTGGTCAAGCAGGATGACGCCGCCTTTGCCTGGGAGCTGGTACGGGAAGCCATCGAATCATAAACAGAGCCGCCGTAACGGGATTATCCCCCGAGTACGGCGGCTTTTTCAGTTTGGATTCTGCGGAATCGGAAAGCAGATCACCAGCTCAAAACGACCATTTTGCATTCCTGCTTCCAGGGTGCCGTGATAGCGTCGGGTGATTTCCTCCATGCCGGGCAGACCGAAACCGTGGGCCTGTTTGTCCGACTTGGTGGTGGAGAGGTCGGGGTGGACGGTGCCGCCCACCGGGTTTAGGACCCGCAGCATAAACAGGCCTTTGTCTGCCTTGCAGCGGAGGGTGACCCATGGGTCCGGCACACCCTGAACCCCTTCGATGGCGTTGTCCAGAGCGTTGCCCAGCAGAGCACAGAGATCGGTGTCCGCAATGGACAGCTTTTCCGGCAGAGAAACCCCAAAATCCGCAGCGATGCCCTGCCGTTCCAGCTCTTCCCGCTTGGCAGACAGCACCACGTTGGCGGTTTCATTCTCGCAGATGCGGCCCCTGGGCTGAAGAGCAGGGGAACCGCACATCTGATGCAGATAGTCCAGGGCCTGGTGCTGTTCACCCGCCTCCAGAAGGCCCTGCAAAACGGTCAGGTGATTCCGCAGGTCGTGGCGCAGCCGCCGCACCTGGGTTTCCTGCTGCCGGAGGCCCTGGTAATAGGTTTCCCGCAGGCTGGCCAGCTGGCTGGCGCGTTCCAGGCGTTCCTGGTGGGCCAGCACCGAAATGGCCAGCAGAAGCATCAGGGAGGTGAACAGAGCAAAGGGCAGCACCACCAGCCCCTGGTTCAGGGCCACCGCGTTGACTGCGCTGGATTCATACTTGCGGGTGGTCAGCAGGACCACCGCGATCAGGGCGCACAGAGGCATGGCGGCCAGCCCCAGCACCAGATTCCACAGCTGCCCCGACAAACTGGGTGGCTGCTCCGGCAGCCGGCGGCGCAGCAGCAGATACAGTCCGCCGTAGAATAGAAGGCGCAGCAGCTGGCTGAGGCCGGCCTGCGCATCCAGTAGTTCCAGATAGGTGTCCAGGATGGCGCTGATCGACATGATGAGGGTGAAAAAGATCACGGTGACGGCCAGCCGGCCCGCCCATGGGCCCCGGGTGCAGAAGAGGCCCATCAGAAGGAAAAAGGGCAGGGTATAGAGCAGGTTGGGGTCCCCGATCCAGATGACGGCGATGCTGGCAATGGCCAGGGTGCAGAACAGGGCAGCTTTCCAGAACCGCCCCGGCCGAACCTGGGCAAAATGGGCCCAGCCGCCAAAGAGGGCCAGGCCGTTGAGGGCAGCCGCGGCCAGCCAGAGCCCGCTCTGCCACAGTTGGGGATAATTCAGCATAGCGTCATCCCTCCAATTCTGCCCGGGTGAGGGCCAGCAGGGCGGACTGCTGGCAGGAACGGCTCACTGGCAGGCGGGTGCCATCCTGTAAAGTGACCTCGCCGCCTTCCAGCCGGGCCACCGCCCCGGCCCGGATCAAATATCGCTGATGGATGCGGACAAAACCGCCCCCCAGCTGGGCGGCTACCTCATCCAGTTTCCCGTAGAAGGTATAGGTGCGGTCGGGTGTCACACACTGCACCTGCCGCCGGTCAGATGCAAAATACAGAATTTTCCCCACCGGGATGCGGTAGTAAGTTTCCCCATTGCGGCATACAAAAGCCTGGCCCAGCTGCCGCACCAGGGCGGCCTGGGCCCGCGCAAGGACCGATTCCAGCTGTTCCCGGGTGGGGGGCTTCATCAGGTAGCCCAAGGCACCCACCGTATAGCCATCAAACACATGGTCTGCATAGCCGGTGACAAACACCAGCTGCAGCTCTTGATCCACTGCCCGAAGGCGGCGGGCCGTCTCCATCCCATCCAGAGCGTGGAGTTCCATATCCAGAAAAAGCAGGTCCAGCTCTCCCGCGTGGCGTTCATACCACTGTAGCAGGGTCTCGCCGGACGAAAACTCGAAACACTGGGCTTGTACATTCTGCTCGTCTAGAATCCGTTCCAATGCAGACCGCAGCAGCAGACGAGCCTGGGCCTGGTCATCACAAATCCCGATCCTCAGCACAGAAATTCCTCCTGTTGGTTTTCTATGGTTACATTGATTGTACCACATTGGACCGGTTCCGCAAAACCAAACTTGACACCAAGACCGTCAAAGATTACATCCCGCTGCACAGCGGCTCCAAACTTGACAGCGGGGATGCCAAAAATGACAACCCGGTTTGCACCGGGGCTTTTGGGCTGGTAGGATGGACTTGTCAGAAACAACCATACAACCGGGAAAGGACGGTCGATCTATATGCTGAAGGTGCAGGATTTGCACAAATCCTATCGTGTAGGAAAAACTTCCTATGAGGTCCTCAAAGGGGTGTCTCTGGAAGTCAAAAAGGGAGCGTTTGTGGCGGTGATGGGGCCCTCCGGTTCGGGCAAGACCACTTTGCTGAACTGTATCTCCTGTTACATTCCCATTGATAAGGGCAGCGTCACCCTGGGCAGCACCCAGCTGGCCCGGCTGGGGGAAGAGGAGCTGGCCAAAGTCCGCAACCAGCAGCTGGGTTTTGTATTTCAGGATTTTCTGCTGCTGGACGGCCTGACGGTCCGGGAAAACATTTTGCTGCCGGCCATCCTGGGCAACAACATTACGGCCCGCACCGAGGAGCGGGCCAATCAGCTGTGCATTGTATTTGGAATCAGCGCCATCAAGGATAAATACCCGGCAGAGATTTCGGGCGGTGAAAAGCAGCGCACCGCAGTGGCCCGAGCCCTCATCAATCATCCGCTGCTGATTTTGGCAGATGAGCCCACCGGAAACCTGGATTCCAAATCCAGCCGTGCAGTCATCCGGTCCTTTGAGCAGGCGCGGAATGCCCTGGAGGCCACCATCCTGATGGTGACCCATGACTCCTACGCTGCGTCTTTCTGCGACAAGGTGGTGATCCTGCAAGACGGTGTGGTCTGCAAGACCCTGGAAAAGGGGACCGATGACCGGACGGCCTTCCAGGACAAACTGCTGGACACCATCCGGGAACTGAATCAGGAATGAGGTGAGACAAATGCGGCATTTTTCAGAGGTATGCAGGGTGCTGCGCCGCAAAAACAAGAGCCGTTACGCTCTGCTGGCAGGATGCAGCTTCTTTTCGGTTTTGCTGATGACAGCTTACAGCTGTATGATGCGTTCCCCCACCATTCTGTCGGTGCTGCCCGAGGGCGGCGATTCCCGCAAACAGGTGATGATGATTTTTGTGCTGGCGGTGGTGGGATGCGCCGTCTTTACGGCCTATGCGGCGGGGCTGTTCTTCCGGCAGAAATCCCGGGAAACCGGTCTTTTCCTGGCCCTGGGAGCCGCCCGACGGCAGCTGTGGGCCGAAATGGGAAAGGAACTGGCGGTGCTGTCCCTGGCATCCTGTGCAGCGGGAGCTGCTCTGGGGGGCCCGCTGGCCTGGGGCGTCTGGCAGCTGTTCCGGCTGTTTCTAGTGGACTCCCAGGAGATGGCCCTGACCTTTGCCCCGGCAGCCTATTTGCTGTCCCTGCTTTTTGCGGCCTATGTGGTGGCAGCCCTGTTCTGGATGGGCGGCCGGGCTGTCCGCACCACCAACATCATGGACGTGGTGCAGGAATCCCACCGTTCCGAGCCGATTCATGAGGTAAAGCGCTGGTATGGATGGGCAGGCATCCTGCTGGCGGTTGCGGGAGGACTGGCCGGTTACATGATGCCGAGCTTTTTTATCAATGTGACCCATTGGTATCCGCCGGCCATCGTGAGCAGTATCTTCTATCTGCCAGCGCTGATCGGCGTCTATATGATTCTGCTCCACACGGTGGTGAATGGGTGGCGCAAAGGAAAGGCCTATCAGAATCTGATTACCACTTCCATGATGAAATTCCAGGGCAGGCAGACGGTGCGGACCATGCTGGTAATGACACTCCTGATTGCTGGAGCTTATTTTGCAGCCTTTTATACCCCTACCATGAGCAGCAATTCTTCCTACAGTTTCTCCAGCCGTCCGGTGGATTTTGCCTGGCACATGCGCAAGGACCAGGAGCAGATAGGGCAAAGGGAAGTGGAATCCATGGCCCAGGACTACAATGTGGAGATTACTTCCTGGGCCCAGGCAGAGGCAGCCTCTTTGGGCGGCGATGGCATGGTGTCGGTGGAACAGGACAATGGTGTTTTGGGTGTCACCTATACCACCGAGTACAGTGAGATTGCTTCCGGCGGGACCTTTTTCTCTGAGTCGGCATGGAATGCCCTGACGGGTCAGGCGGTGGATCTGGCCCCGGGTACCTGCGCCAATGTACTGGATGATGACGGGGGCAGCAGCTATATGTCAGGCGGCAATGTAACCATTGTCACCAATATGGTGACCGGGCAGAGCCTAAAGGTTACTCCGGTCGAGCCCCTGCAGTATACCATGCTGCTTGGCTGTTATGTGCTGGATGACGGGGATTACGCAGCCATTACCAATGGCCTGACCGACTACTGGAAGCAGACCTACGTCTGTTTCAATGTAGCGGATGTCCAGTCCAGTTATCCCTTTGCAGATGCTTTGTTCCACGAAATGGTGCGTCGTGCCAGCCCGGAAGTGGAAGTTTTCGACGCCTGGGACCCTGTGATCCGGCAATTGCAAATTGCAGAGAAGGGTAGCTATGACTATGATGATCCGGAATGTTTGAAGGCGTATGATCTTCCAGTGGTGGATTACGACCAGTGCGACACATCGGATTTCCGAAACTACTGGCTTTATATGCCCCAGTTCCGGGTTCTGGACCAAAACGATTTTGTGACCACCATGGCCGTTTTTCTGATGCTGTTTGTGTTCATTGCCTTGATCTGCTTTGCAGCGGTGCTTGTGATTGCTTTCACCCGCTGCATGACCATTGCCGTGACCAATGCCAGGGTATACGATGATCTGCGGCATCTGGGCGCACCCAACGCCTACCTGTTCCAGACAGTGCGGGGGCAAATTTCCCGGGTCTTTCTGGTGCCTGCTGTGGTGGGAACAACGGTGATCAGTGCCTTTTATGGAATGATCCTTTACTTCAATGACAACCAGTTTACACCAGGGGAAAGGGCCGGTATAGGTACCTGCATCGCCGTGATGGCGGTGTTGTCTGCCGTGCTGTATGGCGTTTACCGCCTGACCCGCCGTAAGGTGTGCAGGATCTTGAGAATACGTTAAATCATCTGTTAGAGCGGCTTTGCGCAGGCAGAGCCGCTTTTTCGTTATACCAAGAAAGCCCAATGAACTTGGCTCAAGCAGTCCATTGGGCTTTTTACCATTCCCTTTTAAAGGCGAAGGAACGGCCTTACTCTTTTTCGATAAATCCCCAAACTGCGAACAGCAGCCCGGCAAATACGGCCAGCAGCGATACGGGCTGCATGATAGCCCGCTGCGCCTGTGCCGAAATATAAGCCATGCTGAACCCAAACAAGATCAGGGCAATACCAAAGATCATTTTTTTCATGGGTTTTCCTCCAAGGGTTTATGAATTTTTCCAAAAGCATCCAGCTGCAATGACGCAAAATCCAATCGTGCCCAGTGTATAAGCCCAAAAATGACTGGTACTCAAAGCGATGCCCAAAAGAATGATGCCGATTCCCAATAACTCAATTTTGATGCTATTCATCAAGTACACGTTCCCTTGATTTTGTTTCCCTGGCGTTGCAAGGCCGCCACAAGCAATGGTGTCAGTTCATTTTTCAGGGTCAACCAGTCCCCATACAGCAATCACCAGTCCTAGAACGGCCAGCCCGAGGAAGATGTACAGGGCAGGCAGGAGGCCGTACCGGGAGATATTCCAGAGGGCAGAGGACTGGCCATTCAGCGTCCAATCATTGGCCATGGAACCGGCCAACAGCATGGCGGCTGAAAGGGAACCGGAACAAAACAGCATCATTCCAAAGAGCAGTTTCTTCATCGTGTTTCCTCCTTGCAGGGAAAGGATAGACCGCTTTTTGCAGCACCGGGCAGCTCAGTAGAGCGCCGGCAGCTCGCTCTCAGCTGCGTCTGTGACGGGGTAGTCGTAGTTGTTCCAGCAGGCTCCCAGGTCGGCGGAGGTGAAATAGTCCGTTTCCCAGCCGGTTATTTTGATCCGCCCGGATTTCACGGCGATGGCGGAATAAATAACTTCATAGGTCGTGCCGTCGGCGCAATGGAACCGGAAGCTGGTCACAGAGCCGCCGGCAACAGGTTCGGTTTTCTTGTCCTTCAGTGAAATGCTTTCCAGCAGGTCGCATAGGTCTTTCACGTCCGCAGGATCAGTGATAACCTTTTTCTCAGCTTCTGCCAGATTCTGAAAACGGAACATCTCAACGGCGTCCAGGTCTGCCGGTTCAAAGGGCAGTTCGATGTACACCGTCCGGGCGCAGCTGGCCAGGGAGAGGCTTAGAAGAAGCCCCAGGATAACAGCCAGCGCCAATAATCGTTTTTTCATGGTCATAACCTCCTTTGTGTTTCAGTGAAATCAAGCGGGGATGCTTTCCGCAATCTGAATCAGTGTGGATGCCGGCAGGGGAGCGGTGAGGCAGTAGATGGTATCGCCGGAGGCCGAGAGCCAGACCAGGGCGTTGGCAGATTCCGGGTCGCTTTCCAGGTGGAAATCGGCATTCTGTCCGTTCACCGAAACCGTTTGTGTCGATTATTTGCAGATAGACGATCATTCCATAACCTCCCGGACCCCTGCAAACTGCTGCGGGGTTCAGCGCTTATGCGGAAAACGGCAGAATCTCCCCCACAACGCGGCCAAAGAAATAAACAATTCCCAGATGAATCGTAAAGCAGACAATCCATACAACTGCAGACAAGACTTTGCTTCCAGTCAATACCTGAATCCTTTTCGAGTAGCGCTCCATCAGCCAGCACTCCGAGGCAAAAAAGAGGATGAAAAGCCAGTGCCGCCAAAACAGCAGCACCATGTTGGTCAGCGCATAACTCAGGATAAGGTAATAGATGGATTCTATGAGAACTTCCAGTGCTCTGGATATCTTCTGGTTCATATCAAGTTTCCTCTCAGGTGTCCAGCTCGCAGCAGTAAAGGGTGTCTGTGTCGGTGTCATAGAGGCCAAAGGTAAAGTTGAAGGACCCACGGTCCAGGATGTCAGACCCAGGGGCTTTGCCATCTTCGGCCTGCCGGTCCAGAAGAACATAGTATCCGTTCTGAACCTCCGGCACCAGTGGATTCCCGCTGTCATCCGTCAGAAAAGGGCCGATCTGCCAGGAGGCATCACCGGTTTCCTTCGAGAAGCCATAGACAAGGACCTGGGTGGTCTGGTCAACCGGGAGAGGATGCCAGGCATCGCTGGCATGAATCTGCTCCAAAACGGAATCGTCCTGGAAGGAAAGAACAATGCAGGATGTTCCGTCGCCATTGCCGCTGTGGGTGTCATAAGAAGAAACTACGCTGCCGGCTGAAAGGTCCAGGCTCAGGGCTTCCGATGCAAGATCCTGGGGCGTTTTGGCTTTGCAGGCCGTCAGGCCGGCCAGCAGCAGGGCTGCTGCTGCAATCAGAGAGATTACATTCTTTTTCATCCTACAAACGCTTCTTTCTGAAATTTTGAATCAGCTTTTATCTGGTCTGTACCTCTGCCAGAAAGAAAAGGCCTTCGGTTAGATTGACAAAGATGTCCGGGTCCTTGAGGGCATAGGCTTTGTCCTTCCACCAGACGGTGGTCCCATTGGCGGCGATGTTCCGATCGGTGCCGTCCTGCAGGTGGTAGGTGATGATAATCAGCGGCTGCTGGCCGTCCGCAGCCTTCTGGAACAGATTGTATTTGAGAAAGCCGGTGAGTTTCAGGGCCAGTTCCTTGTCCTCCTCGCCGGTCACAATTTTTACTTCCTCTGTAACCTGCGGATAGGCAATGCTGACCGATTCCACCTGGTCTAGTTCGGGCAGTCCGAAAAGCCACATACCGCCCGTCACAACCTGAAAACCAATCAGTACAGCCGCTACAATGGCCATCTGGCCCAGAAGGCGAGGGAGACTTTTAAAAATCTTTTTCATCTTATACTCCAAATTCCGTAATCAGTCCAATGGCGATGCAGATAAGGCCGGCCATGCGGGCGATCTTTTGGGCACCTTCTTCGCTGTAGCGGAACTTAGCCTGTTCCGGGTAGACGGGATGGATCACAAACAGTAGGCCGTAGAGAATCCAGGCCAGATTGAGAAAAATGCTGTTGTGCAGCACAGCGGCAAGGATGCCGCTGGCAAACAGCAGAATCATCCCCATGCCGATCTGTTTTCCAAAAGTCCATTGCTTCATAAGGCGCTCCAATCTGATTCGATGGTGCTTGCCAAGCAAAGGATCATGCAGGATGTTCTGCTGCCGCCAGAGCGGTAAGATTCTTTTTGTCCACAGGAGATGCGCTTTTGTTTTATGTTACCTTTGTGTATTGGGCTCTTCCCATATGCCCGTTTCCGTATTCTTTTGCAAAACAAGTTCGTATCCCCCGTCGGCGCGGTTGAAATAAATCTCACGATCATCTTCATGGACTTCCAGCACAAACGCGTTTTTAGCTCCAAATGAGCTGTTCAATCCACCGAATGTTGCATAAAAAGTCAGATAGTGCGGCTTTATACCGCCGCCATCATCTTTGAACCCTCTGATATACCCCATGGAGGACTGAACCGAAGCTTCTAAAGTGATTTCTGTGCCGTCCTTCGAAACAGAATAACCGGTTAAAATCGCATCCGTCCGCTTACAAAATCCAGTTCCAACCAAAAAAGAAACGGTCAGGATCAATAGGACTGCTGCTATCCCGATCACAAGTGATTTGTTGTTTTTCATATCGAATGCCTCCTATCTGCGGCGGTCAGAAAGATGCCAATAGATTTGTGTGCGAAAACGCAGCTGGCTGATAGATCTACTGCAATCCAGACAGCTGCTTTTTTCATGGGACACCTCCTCAGCTGAACTGATTTGACTTTTTGGTCAGGGCAGTGTGGATCAGGCTTGTATGTCAAAGATTTTGTCTTTATATTGTTTTTCACGGAATACGAGTCTCCATTCCACACGATCAACGGGATCAAAATGCAGGCTGGAGCAGGCAGCGCGAAGTTTGCCTTGGGCGGCAGACGGTCCACTTATGATAGCAGTGGGACCGTCTGCTCCGCCGATGATGCCGATCACAAAAGCATCATGGAGGGCTGTAGGTTCAAATGGATTGCTCGGGCGAGGCTTTGGTCTGGGATGGTCTCCATCGGAGCAATCCGCTACATTCAGATTGCCGCCTGAAAATTCCGGTGTGACCGTATAACTCATAACGTAATAATGGGCAGGATACTCCATATCCTGCATCATCCGGCTGGTATCCAGGATCTGTGCCTGGTATTCCTGTACCGTCAGAGTGTATTCCGTACTGCCTTCGGGGTAAACGAAAGAGAAAGTGTCACCTGGTTTCGCTGCCTGGAAATGGGGGCCGGGGATGGAAGCTTCCTGCTGTACCATGGTCACCGACAGGTGCTTGATCTCCGGCTTTTTCCTGGTTGCCCAGGGGCAGCTGAAGCGTTGGATGACCCATCCCAAAGCTGTGTCGAGCTGATAGTGGTCCATCGTCTGTTTGGCATCCTGCTCTGCCTCGGCCGCAGATCCGTCCGGCAGACAGGGAATGTAGGATGTTCCATAGCCATGAGAAAAATGGAGCTCTTTCCCGTTCAGCCGAAGGACGGGGTGAAAATCCAGATGCATGGGGTTGTCCAGTTCCATCTGCATCCGTTGTTCCCGGGTGAATTGCTCTTCATCGGCGTCCACGTTCAGATGCCACTTGTCCATGAAGGCGAGGATGTCTGCAGGCTCCACCTGCATACAGAAATCGACCACCAGTCCTTTGGAGCAGGAATAGACAGAAGGGATGATCCAGTGCCGCCCGGCCCAATCAAACTGTGTGTTTACGGGAATTTCTTTGCCGGACCGCTGGCCCTTCGGATGGCCCTCAAAACCGCCGTCAAAGGTTACTTCCCATGGTGGAGTTTCCTTTGGCGCGGCGGGGTTCATGTCCTCATCGTAGTAATCCTCTGTATAGGGAATGGCAGAAAGATCAAACGCCGACTGGAGCTGCTTTACATAATGAAAGGCATCGTCCATTGGCTCAAGGTTGGTTTTTGCCCGGATGGCATCCAGCACGGCCTGCTGCTCAGGTGTCGCGGGGTAATCCATCAGAAAGGCTTTGTACTGCTCCTCATCCCAGGCGTAACATTGTTCCAGGGCGGCCATATCGGTGCAAGACAGGAGCAACCGCAGCAAATCTTCAAAATTCCGGGCAATGGGATGGACATAATCGCCGATATTCATAGGGCTGACTGCAAAAATCATCTCCCCAAAACCGCGGATGGTGCAGTAGTGGATGCCATCCACACCGGCCCAGCCAAGAACCTTGGCTCCTCTGGGGGTACAGAAATAAGGAATGAATGCTCCCGCTGTCTCCCAGCCCAATGGGGCCAGGTCGATGCCTTTCTTCAAAAATGCTTGATAGGTGAGTGCCATGTTGTTTTGACCTTTCTTTGCCGGTGGAATCTTGATTGATATGGGAATCAATCCATGCGCTGATACGCTGCGACTTTTTCAGAGAGCAGCCGGGACAAGCCTGGAAGATCGCCCTGTACCAAATCCTGTTTCTGCAAAAGGGTAACCCGCTGCCCGAACACAAGAAGCAGGGTGTCTTCTGTTTCCCATGCTGATTCAAAGTCACTGTACGGAACAAACTCCGTTTTATCTTTTTCTGAGAAGGTCATGCCCTGGTCCGAGAAAGAAACAACCGGAGCAGGACTTTCCGGGGTTTGATCTTTCCCTTCCAGAAGCAGCCGGGCCGAGCGGTCAAATGTTTTTTCCCGACTCTTTCTGGTGCGCCATAACCCGCTGACGCCCAGCACCACAGCGGCTGCACCGACTACAAGAGGCACCAGCAGCTCCTTTGGCTCCATCAGACCGGGCACAACCAGAATCACTCCTGCAGCTAGGCAAAGAATGCTGAACAGCCTGGTGCGCAGCCGGCTCCGGCTGGCTCCCCGGGAGGGGGAGGGGAGGCGGTCAATGTATCGCCACATTTTGGGATAGCGTTCCCGGGAAAGATGTTCCGATCTTTTTTCAAGCGCCTTGCTCACCTGGGGCAAAAGGCGACCGATATCATAGGAGCTGATTTGAAACAGGTAGGGATTGTCGGTATGGCTGGATTCCATTTTCATCACCTTCCGTATGGTATGGCTGAGGCGTTTCGTGCGGGTTAGTCTGCTTGAAATATAGTTCTGCTTCCATTGTGCCATAGTCCGATGATTTTTGCCAGAGATTTCTTTTTATCATGTAAACGAATCAGAGCTGCAATTTTGGGCACTAATTGAAAAATTTTTTGCGATATAAATGATGAAGAGTCGGGTTCAGAGGAAGTCAAACCTCTGAACCCGGCTCTTTTCTTTTTGTGTTTCGCACAAGCCCGGCCCTGGACATACACAAGACAGGTGGCAAGGGCCGGAGAAAGCGTTTGCAAAACGCGCAGCCGCAGAAGGAACTTCTGTGACGGGCAGGGGATTGGGGAGTGCCCCAACAAGCATTCTGATTTTGTATATACAAATGCCTTGCTTGCTGGTACAATGTCATCGATGAAATAAAAATAAGTTTCATCACAGACGGTTATATGGTTGTGCCGATTTCCGAAACATAG
>CALWZL010000011.1 GCA_944385995.1 uncultured Faecalibacterium sp. | reverse complement strand
TCCACTTTGCCAGACGATACTTGTTGGTGCACGCCCCAAACCCCAGTTGAACGCAGAAGTTCTTTCTGCGGCTGCGCATTCCTGCGAACGCTGAAAGCAGATAGGTGCGCCTGGCAGTCTGCTTGATGTCAAATAGAAAATAACTACGCGGCGGCCCTTGCCCGCGCAGGCGTAAAGGTACAGTTGGAAGAAGTGGCAGGAACATTTCATGGTTTTAGCGTGTTCTGTGGCGTTGCAGGGGGCGTTTGGATGAGAAGTGCCGCTGCAGCATGAAATAAAACGGGGCAGTGCAGCAGGGAAACAGCTAAATCAAAAGCTCCCGTACTATTGATCGCCTTGGAAAGCAAAGCGGGATCCCTGTCAACTGGGACACGCAGCGTTTTCTGGCAGCAACCAGTGGAAAAAGCCTGGCGCCTGAACAGGTGCTATTTTTCTGTGCCGTCGAAGCAAGAATTTGAGCCAAATGCATAAAATCAAGGTGTGAAACTTGTGCGTTGCGTGGAATTTTTCTTTGGGTTGTTGACATTCAAAAACAAAAACTGTATAGTATAAAGGCAAAGCTGAGTAGGATCCGTCGGGATTGTAACTGGCAAACAGGCAACACCTGATATTGGCCGGCTGGTATGGTTGACGTACCGGCCAGGGCAGTATCAGGTTTTTTTCTGCCCATTTTGCGGGCAATGGTGCCCGCGGACTGTGTTGAGAAAGAGGTGACACTATGGGCAGCGAGCGTCTTTGGATCCGCAGTATCGTCAATAACAATGTCGTGCTGGCTGTCAACGAACGGGGACAGGAGCGTGTCCTGCTGGGAAAGGGAGTCGGCTTCAAGCAGCATCCTGGCGCCGAAGTGGACCGCCGCATTGTAGTGAGGGAATTCGTTCCCAAAAACAAAGTGGTGGGTAATCAGCGCTATGCAATGCTGGCGGATGTGCCAGTAGTCTATCTGGAAGTTGTTGAGGCGATTCTGGAAAAATTTCAGGAACTGGTGCATACTGAGCTGGATGAGGGCGTCTACTTGGATTTGGTGGATCACATCAGTTTTGCGGTGACACGGCTGAAAAAGGGACTTGGTTTTCATAATTCTCTTCTGCCAGAGATACGGACCTTTTATCCGCAGGAATTCCAGGTGGCGCTATACGGCTTGGAGCAGATTCGGGAAAAGACGGGATTTGTTCTGCCGGAAGACGAGGCTGGCGCGATTGCTATGCATCTCGTCAATGGTGAACTGCAGTATGATAACTTAAATCAGGCTACCAAAACTACCCGTCTGATCCAAAAGATCCTGCGTGTCTTTAGGGACAGCATCGGAGTGGAACTGGACGAAAGATCCCTGCATTATACGCGATTTATCACACATCTGAAGTTCTTTGCTCAACGATTGTTCAAAGACGAGATGCTTGACACCGATGACCAAGAGCTGCAGGGATTGGTGCGGACACAGTACCGCCAAGAATACACCTGTGCTGAAAAGATTGCCGCCATGATCTGGCAGGACTACGCCATTGCCATTCCTGAAGAGGAAATGATGTATCTCACAGTCTACATCCGGCGTATTACCCGACCCGATGACTGACAGGGGACCGCGGCCCCTGCTGGACATAGAATTTGCCTGTTTTATTTATGGGCTTTAGGCCCGGCATCCAAAAGGAGGAATACGATGAATCGTTCCAAAATGGCAGCAGACATCCTGCGGCTGGTGGGCGGCAAAGAAAATGTTGCCAGTGTCACAAACTGCATGACTCGGCTGCGTTTTCAGCTGAAAGATCATAAAAAAGCCGATGTAGAGGCTCTGAAGCGCCTGGATGGTGTGCAGGGCGTCGTGACCAAGAATGGACAGTTTCAAGTTGTCATAGGCACCGACGTGGGCGATGTATGTGCTGAGCTCAAAAAACTGGGAGGCTTCCATTCTGATGCTGGCGCACAGCAGTCAAACCAAGACGGCAACATCGTCATGCGCTTTTTTGGCACCCTGACGGCGATCTTCCAGCCCATTATTCCGGCACTGGCCGGCTCCGGTATGATCAAAGCCCTGCTGGCTCTGTTGGTGGCTACCCATCTTGTATCGCCTGACTCACAGACCTACGCGATTTTCAATGCCTTTGGCGATGCGCTGTTCAGTTTCATGCCCTTCATCCTGGCATATTCGGCAGCAAAGTACTTCAACTGCAACCCGTTTGTCAGCGCTTCGCTGGCAGGTGTTTTGCTTCACAGCAGTTTTACCGCGCTGAACACCGGAGATCCGGTTCTGCTGTTCGGTTTCATACCTGTGACGATGGTCTCCTACAGCGGCAGTGTCGTCCCCATCCTGCTCATCGTCTGGGTTCAGTCCTATGTCGAGCGCTTTGCCAATAAGATCTCTCCCAAGCCGGTCAAGATCTTCCTGGCGCCCATGCTCACCATCATCGTGACCGGCATCCTGGGCATCACTGTCGCCGGCCCGCTGGGCAACATTGTCGGCCAAGTCCTGGCTGTCGGCTTCAACTGGCTCAATGATTATGCTGGCTGGGTCATTCCTGTCCTGATGGGCGCGTTCTGCCCCTTCTTCGTTATGACTGGTATGCATTACTGCTTTGCACCTATCCAGACCATCCAGTACGCTACTTTGGGGTATGGCACCATTCTGGGCCCTGGCATGCTGGCTTCCAACATCGCGCAGGGCGCCGCCTCCCTGGTGGTTGGTCTGCGCACCAAAAACCGCAAGCTGCGTGAGTTGGCGTTCTCTTCCGGTTTTACTGCGCTCATGGGCATCACCGAGCCTGCCCTGTACGGCGTTACACTAAAGCTGAAGCGGCCCCTGATCGCCACCTGCATCGGCGGCGGCGTGGCTGGTCTCTATGCTGGCATTACCCATCTGCATACCTATTCTTCCACCACTGCCGGCCTGCTGGCCTTGCCTGTCTACATTGGCGGCGATGGCTTTGGCAATGTCATCAACGCTGTCATCACGATTATTATTTCTATCGTTGTGACCGCCGTTGCTACCTTTATTCTGGGGTTTGACGATCCCGTCGATGAGGATGCAGCTCCCGCACCGGCGGCTCCCTCAGCATCTTCCCAGGAAAGCAAGATCGTCCTTTCCAGCCCCATTCATGGCCAGGCTGTGCCCCTGGAAAGCGTCAAAGACGATGCTTTCGCTTCCCATACGCTGGGCCTGGGCGCAGCCGTCCAGCCTGAGGAAGGCTTGGTGACCGCTCCAGCTCCGGCAACCGTTACCTCGGTGGCGGATTCTGGACATGCCATTGGCCTGACCACCGACAGCGGCGTGGAGCTGCTCATCCATATTGGGCTGGACACCGTAGAGCGGAAGGGCAAAGGTTTTGCCGTCCGGGTCAAGACTGGAGATCACGTCCAGAAAGGTCAGGAACTGATCCGCTTTGATCTGGATGATCTGCGCAAGGCAGGCTATGATGTCACTTCCCCTGTGATCGTTACCAACTCAGATGATTTCCTGGATGTTGTGGCAGTGCGCGATGGGAAGGTGGATCGTACCGATACTCTCTTGACCGTCCTGCGCCGCGGCTGAAGCCGAGCGTCAGAAAGGAGGCCATCCCATGTATTTCCCGCAGAATTTTTTATGGGGCGGAGCCATCTCGGCCAACCAATGCGAGGGTGCATATAATGAAGGAGGCAAAGGACTTTCCATCCAGGATGTGATGCCCCGCGGCATAACCGGCCCGATCACTGAAGGGCCGACGCCCGACAATCTCAAACTTGTGGGTATCGATTTTTATCACCGGTATCAAGAGGATATTGCTCTGGTGGCGGAGATGGGATTCAAGGTGCTGCGTCTTTCCATTGCCTGGAGCCGAATCTTTCCCAACGGAGATGACGCCGAACCCAATGAGGAAGGGCTGGCATTCTATGATAGAGTTTTTGATGAGTGCCTGCACTATGGCATTGAGCCGATGGTCACCCTTTCCCACTATGAAACGCCGCTCCATCTGGCAAAGGCCTATGACGGCTGGCGCAGCCGGAAACTGATAGGTTTCTTTGAGCGGTACTGCCGCACAGTGTTCGACCGCTATCGCCACAAGGTTCGATATTGGATGTGTTTCAATGAGATCAACGCGCTGTGGCGTTATCCCTTTATGGGAGCCGGTGTTCTGACCCCGCCTGACCAGCTGACACTGGCTGACCGGTATCAGATTGCCCACCACGAGCTGCTGGCCAGCGCTATAGCGGCCAAGTTGCTGCACGAGATGATCCCAGGCGCAAAGATGGGCTGTATGGTGCTGGGGGCACTGAGTTATCCCATGTCGCCACGCCCTGAGGACATCTTGGCTGCACAGCAGGCTGACCGCCAGGTTATGTTCTTTTGCGATGTCCTGGCCCGTGGATATTATCCCAACTACGTCCGTGCTGCTTGGCAGCGAGAAGGAATTCAGCTCCAAATGGAACCTGGCGATGAGGAGCTGCTGCATCATACGGTGGACTACATTTCCTTCAGCTACTATATGAGCAAGTGCGCGGCTGCCGACCCGGCCCGCTACCAGAAGGGAGAGGGCAACTTGCTGTCTGGCCTGCGCAATCCCTACCTGCCCGAAAGCGAATGGGGATGGCAGATCGACCCGGATGGCCTGCGTTACACATTGAACTGTTTTTATGACCGGTATCAAAAGCCACTATTCATCGCAGAAAACGGTCTAGGTGCACAGGATCAACTGGTGAGCGACGGCCACGGCGGCTGGACAGTCCATGACAGCTACCGCATCGACTATCTCGCCAAGCACCTGGAGGCGGTGGGCTGCGCCATTGCAGACGGCGTCCCTGTCTTGGGTTATGCTGCCTGGGGCTGCATCGACCTGGTCAGCGCCTCCACTGCGCAGATGAAAAAACGCTATGGATTTATCTATGTGGATCGCAACGATGATGGCTCTGGCACCCTGGCGCGTTACCGCAAAGATAGCTTCTATTGGTATAAGAAAGTGATTGCCACAAATGGCGGAAATTTAAGCAACTGAAAGTAAAAGCGGCGTCCTCTCATTCTCTTGTGGGAGAAAGGGGCGCCGCTTTTCTGCAGCCTGGTGCAGTTCTGTATGGCGTAAACTCGATGGTTACTGCATAAGTCTGGCTTTGCCTTCCTGAACATCCCCACAGGGCTTTGAAGCGAAACCTGCGCAAGAAAAATACGAGAGCATTCCCCAAAAGAAAACAAGCGCCTGCGGCAGGTCGAAACGGCTTGCCGCAGGTGCTTTCTTGTTTTTAAAGGTGAGATTCGTTTTGTCACAATACCCCCGCCAGCTTCTGAAAATACCTCTCCCAACACCCCTTGCTGATAACCTTCTCCCCGCTCTCCCACGCCCGCAGGGAGCGCTCACTGATGCCGAACTGCCGGGCAAAGGCGGTGCGGCTCAGGCCCAGCTTCTCCCGCAGGGCGATGATCTGACGGGCCTGGCCTTTGTAAAGGAAAAGGTTGTACTCGTCCAGCAGCTCCTCTACTGGCACCTGATAGAGCGCCGCCAGCTTGTCCATGACGGCGGCGGGGTAGTGGGTACAGGCGCCGGTCTCCATGTCGATGTAACGGGGAAGGGGGATGCCCGCCTGGGCGGCGGCTTCCTTCTGCAGCAGGCCTTGGCTGTGGCGGAGCCATCGTAGCCGTTCAGGTACGGTGACTGCTTGTGCATAGCTGCCGCCAAGGTGATGGAGTTTTCGTGCTTCCGATAACCGGCAGGCCGGAGACAGGCGGAACGAGTGGAGGCAAAGAGGTGCAAATAAGGTCCCACCGCGGCTCAAAAGGAAGATACGGGGCGCAATTTGTCCAAAGAAGCTCCACCCCGGCGGGAGCTTGAAAATCCGCCCCGCTTTTCCAGCCAGGTCCTCCAAAAGGGCCTTGGCGAGAGGGTCGCATTTTCAATGCAGCGGCTGGCATAGGTGGAAAACCGGGCCCGGCGGGTGCTGTCGAAGGTGTTCACCGCCTTAATCAGGCCGATGGTGCCGATGCTGATTAAATCGTCCTGGTCCCCGGGGAGGGCATAGTATTTTTTGGCGATGTGGGCCACCAGCCGCAGGTTGTGGCGGATGATCTTTTCCCGGGCCGCGGGGTCCCCCGCCCGGAGGGCCTCAAAGGCGGCGGCCTCCTCCCGGGGGGTGAGGGGACGGGGAAAACTGCCCGACTCCAGATGGAGGGCCAGGTAGAGAAACTGGGCGGAGAAAAATTGCAGCAGTTGCAGCAGCATGGACAAAAACCTCCCTTGGATAGACTCGTTTCAATGTATGAGTCCTGCTGCAAAAATTTGCCCGCCGCCGGGGCAGCAGAAAAACAAAAAAAGCCCCCGCCGGGCAGCGGGGACAGAGATTGCAGTTGTGATTTTGGAAAGGTTCTCCCAGACAGAAGCCGGTTCACCGGCGCTTGGCGAACCAGGAGTTCCAGGTCCGGCGGGCGGGTTTGGGGTCCTTGCGGAGGCCGTAAACAAACAACACCCCCATCGCCAGGGTGAACACTGCCATGAAGGTGCCCTTCACCGGGGCGCCCACGGCGTAAAAGAAAACGGCCATCCCCCCGAACAGCACCAGAATGCAGCCCATGGCCAGACCGTAGAGGACGGGGTGCTTTTCCCGCAGGGCGTACAGCCCTTCGCTCAGCAGAAAGGAGCCGAGCTCTACCAAAATTTCACCCATTGAAACACGCTCCTTTCAAAGAAAAACTCTTTTTTATATTGTAACACAATGCCGTGGAAAAAGAAAGACTGTGCTCGGGTCACAGTGGGGGCAAAGGGCCATTGTGAACCGGGCGGCGTCATGCTATAATGGCGGTACAGACAACACACAGCCCGACGGGAGGACAAAGCGATGAAGGTTATCTGTTATGGAGATTCCAATACCTATGGCTATGACCCGCGGTCCTGGCTGGGGGGACGATACGGCCCCGAAAACCGGTGGGTGGACATTCTGGCCGGGAAAACCGGCTGGGAGATTCAGAACCGGGGCCAGAACGGCCGGGAGATTCCCCGGCAGCCGGTTTCCTGCCCGGCGGACACCGGTTTGCTGGTGGTGATGCTGGGCACCAATGACCTGCTGCAGGGCTGTACCCCGGCGGCTGCGGCCGGGCGGATGGAAGGGTTTCTCACCGGGCTGGACCTGGAACGGGACCGGATTTTGCTGGTGGCTCCGCCGCCGGTGACCTTTGGGGAATGGGTCCAGGACCAGCGTTTGGTGGATGCTTCCAAAGAGTTTGCCCGGCGCTGCCGGGACCTGGCGGCGCGGCTGGGGGTCCGGTTTGCCGATGCCGGGGCCTGGGGTGTCACCCTGGCCTATGACGGCGTCCACTTCACCGAGCAGGGCCACAGGGCCTTTGCGGCGGGATTGTACAAGGAGGTATTTCGATGAAAAAGCGCATTCTGCCCATCTTGTTTTCTGTCTTGATGATGCTGACCGCCTGCGGGGCGGCCGCTTCCGACGCCTACCAGAAAATCAGCCAGGAAAAGGCCAAAGAGATGATGGACACCCAGGAAGTCCTGATTCTGGATGTACGGGAGCAGGACGAATACGACAGCGGCCACATTCCCGGCGCGGTCCTGCTGCCGGTGGGCACCATCGACGAGGAGAGCGCCGCCGCCGTCATCCCCGAAAAGGACACGACCGTCCTGGTCTACTGCCGCAGCGGCAACCGCAGCAAACGGGCCGCCAAGGCCTTGGCAGAGCTGGGGTATACCGGGATTTATGAGTTCGGCGGGATCAACACCTGGCCCTATGACATCGAGACCTGAAACCCAATCACACCCAGCAAAACGCCGCCCGGAAAGGCTTCTTTCTCCGGGCGGCATTTTATTTGATTTCCTGTTCCAGCGCGTCAAACTCCGGTGTGGAAAAGAACTCGCCCAGGGTGATGCCCAGGCCGTCACAGATCATCTTGATGGTCAACAGTTTGGGATTCTGGCTCTTGCCGTACAGGATGTTTTTGATGCTGGACGGCGGCAGCGCGCAGAGGGTGGCCAGTTTATTGATGGTGATGGAGCGCTCTCCGCAAAGAGTCAAAATCCGATTTCGGACGGCAGCGACGGTCTCCATATGTTTTCCTCCTGGATGTTTTCTTTTAGGATAAACAATCCAGTTGTACAATATAGGCTATGCGTGCTACTATATAGGCTACACATAGACTATTTTGGAGGGGAGCATATGAAAGAGAAAGGATGTACTTTCTTCGGGCATCGGGATTGTCCTGCATTGGTCAAGCCAAAATTGCGGGAGCTACTGGTAAAGCTGATCGAACAGCAAGGCGTCAAAGTGTTTTATGTGGGAAATCATGGGGCGTTTGATGCAATGGCTATAGCCGTTTTGCGAGAATTGGCGCTTGAATACCCGGAGATTTCCTATACAGTCGTTCTGGCTTATATGCCCGGAAAATCAAAGGAAGAAAATATATGTACCTTGCTGCCTGAAGGAATTGAGAAAGTTCCCAGAAGGTTCGCTATCTGCTGGCGCAATCGTTGGATGTTGAAGCATACCGATTATGTAGTGACGTATGTGGCCCATTCCTGGGGTGGGGCAGCCAAGTTTGCCAACGAGGCACAAAAACAAGGAAAGACCGTTTATAATCTGTGGACAGGAGAGGCAGCAATCAAGCATTAAAGGCCGCCAAATATTTCCCAGTGTATACCTCCGCCCTTTCTGCATACCCTGTGGTGGAGGGATGCGTATGAACCGATCCAAAATCAAGACCTATCTTTTGTGGATTCTGCTGGCCGAGGCGGTGGGCGGCCTGGCCGGCTGGCTGATCCGGGAGGATGTCAAAATCTACACCGAGAGCATCGTCCAGCCGCCCCTGTCGCCGCCGGCGCTGGTGTTCCCGGTGGTCTGGACCATCCTGTATGCCCTGATGGGCATCAGCGCGGCCCGGGTGGCCCTGACCCCGGCCAGCCAGGAACGGCTCCACGGCCTGTGGATTTTTGGGCTGCAGCTGGCCATGAATTTCTTTTGGAGCATGCTCTTTTTCAAGTTCCAGCTGTTCGGGCTGGCCCTGATCTGGCTGGCCGCCCTCTGGGGCGTCATCCTCTGGATGATAACGGTCTTTGCCGGGACAGATACCGCCGCCGCACGGCTCCAGATTCCCTACCTGGTATGGGTGACCTTTGCCGGGTACCTCAATCTGGGGGTCTGGATTCTCAATTAAAGCTCAAAACAAAACCGGAGGAGTCTGAACGGTCTGTTCAGGCTCCTCCGGTTGTTTGCAGTTCAGCAGTTGCCGGTGTAGACGTACCGCAGCTGTTTCCGGGCCACATCGGCCAGGTGATACACGGTGTCCACCGGGGTGGGCGGCCGGTCCTGCATCTGGTGCCGCGGGAAAAAGCGGGAGACATGGAGGGGGATTTTAGGGCTGACCGAAGCCAGCCACCGGGCCAGGGACTCCATCTCCTGGTCTGAATCGTTTTCACCCGGCACCACCAGGGTGGTGACTTCGACGTGGCAGCTTTGGGCCGCCAGGGCAATGGACCGCTTCACCGTTTCCAGGTCGCCGCCCAGGGTGCGGTACCAGCCCTGGGTGAAGCCCTTCAGGTCGATGTTGACCGCGTCCAGCAGGGGCAGCAGGGCCTGCCAGGGCTTTGCCTCGATGGTGCCGTTGGTCACCAGGACATTCACCATCCCCGCCCGATGCACCAGCCCGGCGCAGTCCCGGACATATTCGTAGCCCACCAGGGGCTCATTGTAGGTGTAGGCCACCCCGATGTTTCCCCGGGCGCGCAGGTCCAGGGCCGTCTGCACCAGCTGTTCCGGGGAACACTCCCGGGTGAAACTTTCCGCCCCCGCCGCGGCAATTTCGGCGTTCTGGCAGAAGGGACAGTGGAGATTGCAGCCGAAGCTCCCCGCCGACAGGATCATGCTGCCGGGATGAAACCGCCGCAGCGGCTTTTTCTCGATGGGGTCCAGAGCCAGCGCGGTGAGACGGCCATAGTTCAGGGGGACGATCTGGCCGCCCCGGCTGGCCCGGGCCCGGCAAAGGCCGGTCTGGCCTTCCGCCAGCGCGCAGTGGTGGAAGCACAGGTCACAGACGGTTTTCATAGATGCCGCACCACCTTGAACCGCTGGAGGGTGTAGGGGTCCTCGGGCCGGATGCCGCCCTTTTGGCGGGCAATGTCCAGCTGTTGTTCCACCGTGTCCACCCCGTCCAGGTCGGGCAGCAGCAGGCCCCGCCTGCGGCCATAGCTGACGATGACCCCATAGCGTTTGGGGTCCAGCTGGGCGGGGGAGTCCACCGGCTCGGGCTGGCCCAGCACGTCCACACTGTATTCCAGCCGGTCCAGCTCCTCCGCCCGCAAAGCCGGGAACCGGGGGTCCCGGGTGCCCGCCGACACGGCGTTGTGGACAATCTCCCAGGCCACATTGGATTCGGTGGGGCCGGTGGTCCCGATGCAGCCCCGCAGACGCCCGTTCTCGTGGAGGGAGACAAAAGTTCCCGCCGCCTGGCCGGTCATCTGGGCAGGGAGGCCGTCGGGCAGACGGTCCAGAGGATGGCCGGTGCGGATGTAGGTTTCCAAGGACAGGCGGGCCAGCCGGACCCAGGGGTCCTCATTGGCCCGGCGGGCTGCCAGCCGGGCCTTTTGGATCGCCTCACAGGCCGGGGCAAAACAGCGGTCCGCATCCCGGCCGGTGACCGGGAAGAGGGCCACCGCGTACCCCACCCCGAAGGTGCCCTCGTGGCTCAAAAGCTGGGGATGCACCGCCAGCCCGTCCAGGGCGCCGGCCATCATCTGGAAGGACCGCAGGCCGCATTCAGCGGCCCGGTCGCAGAGGCCGGGGTCCATGGTCAAAAACTGGAGAAAATCCCCCGAGGCCATGGTTTGGGTGACGGCCTCGTCGAACGCCGGGCCTTCCGGGGCAAAGCCGTAGGGGCCGTCGGCCTTCAGCTTGTGGGAGAGGTCGCCGCTGGCCACAAACACCGCCCGGCGGCCCAGCGCTTCCACCGCCCGGGCGACACACTGGCCCAGCCGGTAATGGTCCAGGGGCGAAAAGCCGGACAGACCCATCCGCACCATGGGGCAGGAGATGCCGGCTTTCCGCAGGTAGTAGAGGGGAATCAGGACGCCGTGGTCGAGGGACGGGTCCCGCTGACCCAGGGTGCCGGCTTCCAGCCCCGCGGCGCCGGCCTGCCGGATGATTTCCTCCCGCAGGGGGGCGTCGTACCGGACCTCAAACCGCACCTGGGGCGCCCCAAAGGCGGACATGGAACCGGATGCGCCGCTGCCGGGGGCAATGTGAAAATAGTCCCCGTACAAAATGGTATGAGGCGACGCCACAATCAGGACATCCGGGTTCCAGCGGGCCGCCTCCCGGGCCGCCGCCTCCATGGCGCGGCCGGTGGCGGCAATTTCCCGCTCCCGGCCCCGGCCCACTTCGGGCAGCAGAACCGGCGGGTGAGGGGTCAAAACAGCGCCCAGCATCGGCATAAACAGTCACTCCTTTCAGGCAATGCCGTGGTTCAGTCCAGCTCCACCAGATGGACGGCGGTGCCGTGCTCCCGCAGCAGCGCCGCCAGATCTTCGGCTTTCAGCCAGACGGTGGCGGTGTTGTCGTTGGGGTGGACGCCGATCAGCCCCGGCGAGCGCCAGAAATCCTGGTCGATATAAAACTGCACCCGGCATTCCGGGTCGTTCAGAAGTCCGAAGGGGGTCACCGCCCCCGGAATCAGACCCAGAATCTCCCCCAATTCCTCCGGCGATGCAAAGGTCAGAGGCTTGGTGCCCTGCCTGCGCCGGAAATCTTTCAGGTTGACCCGCTTGTCTCCCTTGACGGTAATCAGGTAGTAATTCCGCCGCTTGTCGTCCCGGACAAAGAGATTCTTGGCGTCACAGTCGGGATAGGGGAGCTGGACCTGGTCCAGCTGCTCCATATTGTAGACCGCGGCGTGCTCGGTGATCTGGTGCCAAATCTGTTTTTCTTCCAGAAAACGGTAGATTTCTTGTTTGTTCATTCTGGTTTTCACCCCGCCATTCCTGCAAAATACATTGCTCTTTTCGAAAGTATAGCATGGCGGAAATCCTGCGTCAATGCGGCGGCCGGGGGTCAACCCTTTGGATGCCGCGGGACCGGGAAACGCCCTTGGCCCAAACCGCAGCAAACCCTTGACACCGCGCCCCGCCGGCGTTATCCTTGCAGGGAAAGGACGGCCATTGGAAAGATTTCAGGACAGGAGGCAAGACGATATGTTGGGAGCAATCATTGGAGATATTGTGGGTTCCCGGTTTGAGTGGCACAACATCAAGAGCAAAGAGTTTGCCCTCTTCACCGGCCAGTGCAGACCGACGGATGACAGCATCATGACCCTGGCCCTGGCCAGGGCGATTCTGGCCAGCAGGCCGGACTACCGCGATCTTTCCCAAAATGCGGTCAAGTACATGCAGGAAGTGGGGCGGCAGTATCCGAACTGCGGCTACGGCGGGCGGTTTTACCACTGGATTTTTTCGGACCATCCCCAGCCCTACCAAAGCTTTGGAAACGGCGCGGCCATGCGGGTCAGCGGGGCGGGATTTGCGGCAGCCAGCCTGGAACAGGCCAAAGAGCTGGCCCGGAAAATCACCGAGGTGACCCACAACCACCCGGAGGGCCTGAAAGGGGCAGAGGCGACAGCGGCGGCCATCTATCTGGCCCGGACCGGCAGCAGCATCCCGGAGATTCGGGAGATGATCCAGAAACACTACTATCGGATGGATTTTACCCTGGACGGCATCCGGGACAGCTACCGGTTTGACGAGAGCTGCCAGGGGACGGTGCCCCAGGCGCTGGAGGCATTTTTTGAGTCCACCGGCTTTGAGGACGCCATCCGCAATGCCGTCTCCCTGGGCGGGGACAGCGATACCCTGGCGGCCATCTGCGGGGGTGTGGCGGAGGCCTACTACGGCATTCCCGACGACATCCGCAGCCAGGCGCTGAACTTCCTGGATGACCGGCAGCTGGACATCCTGAAGGCCTTTGAGGCGGCCTATCCGCCGGTCCCCGGCCATCCTGCGGGCTGGAAGATGACCCGGCAGGACTTTGCACAGGCGGCCGGCTACTGGGACCAAAAGGACGCCGCCGGCGTCAAAATGCCCCGGGAACAGCTGATGCAGGCGATGGAGGCCTACATTCGGGCCAACAACACCTGCGCCCTGGCCACCGGCGCGGGGACGTTCATCCGCTGCACCCCCATCGAGTACAGCTACCACGACGGGGCTTTCTGGATGTTCTCGGAGGGCGGCAAAAAGTTTCTGGGCCTGGCCCGCAACCCCAACGTCTGCCTCGCCATCTATGACAAGTACAACGGCTTCGGCACCCTCCACGGGATGCAGGTGACCGGCAAGGCGGAGCTGATCGAGCCTTTCTCGGAGGCCTACAAGGCCCACGCCGCCCATCAAAAGATTCCGCTGGAAGCGCTGCGGCAGCTGCCCCATCCCATGCACCTGATCCGTGTGCAGCCGGAGCGGATCGACTATCTCTGTTCGGATTTCAAGAAGCAGGGCTTTGACAGCCGCCAGGCGGTGGAGTTCTGAGCCAAACCAAAAGCGGACGGCATTTGTCAAACCCCACAAATCCAGGTCTGCAAAATTGTATAGTTCAATGAATTTAGGGGTTTGGCCGAAATGCGGTCCCGAATTCCTGCCAAAGCGGCCGCGGCGTGCTATACTAGAGGCGGCGATCTGCTTTTTCTCCCGCGTGAAGGGCAGGACCGCCCATCATCCAGCAGCGAGGAGGGCGTGTAGTATGATGATTTCCCGCAGAGCTTTTTTGAAGGGCGGCGCCAGAGTCGGCGCGGCCGCGTTGATGCTGGCCTTTCCGCTGGCCGCTGCCGCGGAGGGCGATCAGGAACAAAACGGATTGGATGAGGTGAAAATCCTGCAGTCTGCCGCAGAGGATGGCTACTTGCGGATTACCCTGGACACGGTTTCCCGTTCGGCGAACAAGGACAACCCCGATTCCAGCCTGGTGATGCTGGGATTTTCGGTCACCAACCTGACGGCGGCGCCGGTCTGGCTCTATCATGTCCATGGCTATCCGATGAGAGAGTATTACGACGGCTCCAACTGCGCCGCCGGAACGTTCCAGGGTCAGGCCATTCAGACCCAGATGGTGCTGAGCGATCAGATGGTCAAACTGGACCAGTCCACCGACGAGGGCAAGAATCTCTGTGTCTCCTATGGCGTCAATCCCGGGGAGACCATCCAGTTGACCATCACCGGCAGCATGGCCAGCGAGGCCGGCACCCTGTCCCTCACCCTCACCCCGCCGGAACAACACGGCGCAAATGCCGACGCCCATCATTCCACCTATTCGTTTGCGGTGGAATTCCCGCAGAAATGCACCCCCGACAGCGTCCAGATCGGGTATCAGTGACGCCGTTTTGACCTGACAGACAAGAGACAGACACCCCGAAAGGTGCCTGTCTCTTTTTGATTTTGATTCGGTTTTCCTTCAGCCGGAAGCCCTCCTGGAAGGCGCGGCACGCCGCCGCGCCCCAAAGGGACAGCTCCTTTCCCGGATGTCTGGCAGGTCCCTGCCGCAATGCAAGTATAACAGACCGTCCTGCGCCAAAGCAACCGAAGGGACCCGAGCTGCCCTCAGGCCCGCCCAAATGCCGCAAAAAACCGCCGGACCTTCTGGCAGATCAGAAAGCCCGGCGGGCGCACCGTTCAGCCCAAAACGCCGAACAGCTGGTGTTGTTTGGCCTGGATGACAGGCCGGATTTCCTCGATGTATTGACAGATGGTCTCGTCCGGCCTGGCCGCCGTTACGATGCCGAAGCGGCAGCCTTCGCCCCAGCGAAGCATCCGAACCGAGTCAAAGTTGGGCCGCCGGTGATAGATGCAGGGGGTCAGCATCAGGGTGGGCAGGCCGTAGGCGGCGCTTTCCACCATCCCGGGCCGGATCACAAAGCCGCCCTGCTTTTCGGCCTGGTGGATCAGCTCGGTTTCATACAGCGTCTCATTGAAGGGAAAGGCAAAAATCCACCGGCAGGTGAGGGCGTCCTCCAGAGAGAGGACCTGCTGGGGGAGACTGTCCGGGACGTTGAAGGGAAAACAGAGCTCGGGCAGATGCAGCAGGGGGGTGAAGTGGAGACCCCGGGCCGCAATGTCGGCGCATTCCAGCTGGAAGGACAGGTCCGCCTCCCCGGTGTCCAGGGCCCGCCAGACCTCGGCGCGGTTGGGGCAATACTGGACCAGGGGGGAAAATTCCATGCACAGCTCGGGGGTCAGGGCGAACAGCTCATAGCAGAAGGTGGCCACGGTGGAGTCCTGACAGGCCAGAAACAGATGCCGGTGGGGCGGGCGGGTGTTCTGTTCCACCGCGATGCCCTCTTTCACCGCCGTTTCGTACAGCCGCAAGATTTGTTTGGCCTTGGGGTAAAAGCTCCGCCCGGCCGCCGTCAGGGTCATTTGGCGGGCGCCGTGCTGAAACAGGGTGAAGTTGAGCTGATTTTCCAGGGTGCGGATTTGCTGGGACAGGGCAGACTGGGAGATAAACAGGGCATCTGCCGCCGCGGTAAAGCTGCCCAGTTCCACCACTTTGACAAAGCCTGCCAGAGATCGTTCGGTCATGGGAGAACCCTCCGTTTATCATTAGGTTTTCCTAAAGTGTAATATAAAAACTATGATTTGTAAATCGGGCCGGGATTCGCTACAATTGTTAAGAAATCCGCAATCTGTGCGGAAGAGGAAGGTTTTTCTGAGAAGGAACGAAAAAAAGGAGTTAGGATCATGGAAAAGATTTCCCGCAAAGGCTTTCTGAAGATCGCCGCTGCCGCCGCCATGGGCAGCGTGACCGCCGGCGCACTGGCCGCCTGCCAGGCTGCCAGCTCGGGGGCATCCAGCGCAGCTTCGGGCGCAGGCTCTGTGGCCGCCGGCGCCACCTACATCCCCGGCACCTATGAGGGTACCGCCGAGGGCATTTCCTCCACCGTCAAGGTCACCATGACCTTCAGCGAGAACGCTGTCACCGACGTGGTGGTGGATACCTCGGGTGAAACTGCTTCCTACGGCGCCGCCGCGGCCGAGGAGCTGCAGAAGCAGCTGCTGGCCGCCGGTTCGGCTGAGATCGACGGCGTGTCGGGTTCCACCGTCACTTCCGAGGCCGTCATGAAGGCCGCCAAGAGCTGCTTTGCCCAGGCCATGGGCGAGACGGTGGTGACTTCGGTTCAGCTGCCCACCGGCGACGAGAATGACTGGCTGGGCACCGAGCCCGACATCGACGAGGCCTCCATCACCGAGACCTGGGACACCGATATCGTCATCGTGGGCGCCGGCAACGGCGGCATGTGCGCCGCCGCCTTCGCCGCCCAGAACGGCCTGAACTTCCGCATCATCGAGCAGAATTCCGCCGTCATGGAGACCCGCCACTGGTACGGCACCATCGACAGCAGCGAGGCCAAAAAGCAGGGCGTCGAGCCGGTGGACCGCGCCGAGCTGCTGAGCGAGATTTCCCGCTCCATGGGCGGCCGCTGCGATCAGCGGGTGGTCAAGACCTGGATCGACGAGTCCGCCGCCATGCACGACTTTGTGGCCGGCATCCTGGAGAGCGCTCCCTACAACTACACCTGCAACCTGACCCTGGGCGACGAGGCCAAGTGGCCCGACGACACCCAGGTCAGCCAGACCAAGCTGATGTTCCCGGTCCAGCAGGTGGACTACAGCAGCGCCGAAAAGCCCCGCAACCAGGTGTTCCAGGAGTACGTCGAGAGCAAGGGCTATTCCATCGACTTCAACACCGGCCTGGCCAAGCTGGAGAAGGACGACACCGGCCGGATCACCGGCGTCATTGCCCAGAGCACCGAGGATGGCCACTTCATCCGCATCAACGCCGCCAAGGGCGTTCTGCTGGCCTGCGGCGGCTACGCCGGCAACCCCTACATGATGGAGCAGCTGGACCCCCTGGGCACCAGCGTCACCACCGCCTGCTCCTATGCCCCCGCTGACAAGGGCTACGGCATCCGCGCCGCCATCTGGGCCGGCGCTCATCTGGACGCCGAGGCAGCCCCCGTCCTGTTCGACCGCGGCCTGGTGGCCCCCGGCGTCAACTCCGGCTATGTGGAGTCGGCTTCTTCCTTCGGCGGCAAGGCCTTCCCCGGCACCGTGGGCCAGTACAACCCCGGCAGCCAGCCCTTCCTGAAGGTCAACCGCCACGGCGAGCGGTTCATGAACGAGAGCCAGGAGTACGACAACGCCTCCCACGCCTCCTTCCAGCAGCCCGGCCACGTCTACGCCATGATCCACGACGCCAACTTCCGCGAGGATGTGGACCGCTTCCACACCATCGGCTGCTCGGCTCTGACCCGCTACATTCCCGGCATGATGGAGAGCCAGCTGGAGGAGTACGAGGCCGAGGGCCTCATCATGAAGGCCGACACCATTGAGGAGCTGGCCGACAAGATGGGCTTCACCGGCGCCGACAAGGACACCTTCGTCGCCACCGTGGCCCGCTACAACGAGCTGTACGACATGCAGAAGGACGAGGACTTCGGCAAGCCCGCCAGCCGTCTGAGCGCCATCAAGACCGCTCCCTTCTACGGCTGCTGGCTGGGCGCCTCCCTGCTGTGCAGCCTGCAGGGTATCTCCATTACCCCCAACTGCCAGGCCAAGGACGACAACAACGATCCCATCCCCGGCCTGTACGTCACCGGCGACATGTCCGGCAGCTTCTTCCAGAACAACTACCCCTGCGTCATGGGCGGCACCGCCTGCGGCCGCACCCTGACCTTCGCCATCAAGGCCATCAAGCAGATGGCCGGCATCGACAACGTCTAATCGGACTGCGCCTTTTTGAAAAACACGTAAACCCGTAAAGAAAACCGCCCTCACAGGTCAAGCTGTGGGGGCGGTTTTCGGGTTTTCATCCGGCCGATTCAAACAGCGTCCGCACAAGCCCGTCCAGGTCCATCCGGGTCAGACGTGCAGTGATTTCCTCGGGGCTGAGGAGAGCTATTCTGCCCGAGGAAATCCAGGTCGGGTCACTGGACTCCTCGCCGGGGCTTTCCTCAAAAAGCAAAAGCAGCACATCGTTATCCTGCCGGTACTTGGCGGCATGGTAGAGGTTATCCGGCTGATATCCCAGCATTTCCCAGCCGGTCAGGGCGGCGTCCAGATCTTCGCCCCGGCCAATGGGGTCTACGATCATGATATCCCGTCCTTTTGAGTAGGTCAGCAGAAGGGCGGAGCCGTCGGGCGCAAGGTATTCGGCGCTCAAAATTTCCAGCTTCTCGGGGTCAAGCTCAAATTCGTAGATTTCGCCAGGGACATATTGGTCCGGCTGGTTGTCCTGGGCGGCACGATCGGTGGTGGATTCTTCGGCGAAGCGGTCCATCCGAACCGCCGCCCGGGAAAAGGTGTAGTCGCCCAGCGACCCGGGCAGGGTCAGAAAGGGAAATTGCCGGGTGAAAGCGTCCAGGCTGTCAAAGAAATCCATGCCGTACAGCAGATAGTTCTGGGTTCTACCCTGGAAGGGCGTTTCGGCGGTGACGCAGAGCGCCTGGTTGTAGGCCAGACCGTATTCCTCGGTGACCTGGACCCGCAGCGCCTGCATCTCATCCCAGAACAGTTCCCAGGCGTCTTCTTCCTCGGTCTCTGCGGTCTGCAAAGAGGCAAAGGATTCGTCTCCGTGTTCTGCGGCAAAATCCGCCAGCCGGGCGGCCAGATCTTCGATGACGGAACCATCCAGCTGCCCGGGCTGGTCCAGCGGGGTGTGGGCATGGCCGGGGTCAAGGTAGGACCGGGCATTGCCAAACACCACCGGAGCGCAGTTGGGATAGATGTTGAAGGAAATCTGATCGCTGGTATAGGATGCGTCACTGGGCTGGATGTCGCTGGAAAAAGGCAGTTCGCTGAGGGCCTCCCACAGCTTCTGGCCGTTTTGTTCTGCAATCAGAAACACAGGCTGATCTTTCAGCCCGACGCAGTCAATGTTGATGAGGCTGACGGTGTCGTATTGGCCGGCCACCGCGGCGGCGAAAGCCTGGGAACCGGACATCCCTGTTTCCTCACTGTTGAAGGCCGCAAAGATCAGGTCGTTTTTCAGCTGGGGCGCCTGTTCCTGCACCAGGGCGGCAATCCGCAGGACGGCCGCGACGCCGGAGGCATTGTCCAGGGCCGACGGAAAAAGCTGGTCTCCCAGAACGCCGCTGCCGTCGAAGTGAGCGCTGAACACCAGTGCGCTTTTGCCTTCGCTGCCGCGGCGGACGGCGACAACATTCTGGACCGTTCCCTCGGAATGGGACGCATGGACGCTGAAGGAGAGGACGGCGCCTTCGGCCAGACAGGAGGAAAAAGCATGGTCAAGAATCAGGAGGGTGTGTTCATTCGTGTGGATGGCCGACGTTTCACCGCTGCGGACTGCATCGCAGAATACCGCCGCGGAATAGGGGGTTTCGTTCAGCCAGTTGATGCAGGAAAGGCGATCCGGGGCAAAATAAATCCCTGCGCCATCCCGGCAGGCCTCCGGGTCAGCGTATACCGGCAGTTCCAGGCTGACATCGGCCCGGGGCAGCGCACAGAGAAAATCCTTTCCCGCTTCCAGCACCATGGTCTCGCCCCCGGCGGTGGTGAGGGTCAGCTGGGGCGATGCCTGTTCGGGCTGATACACCGGCCCCTGATATTCCTGATCGTAAGTCTCAAAATAAGGTTCCAGACCCTGATCCTGAAAACACTCCGCGATGTAGGCGGCGGCCTTGGCGTTGCCTTCGCTGCCGCTGAGGCGGCCTGCGAAATCAGGGGAGGCAAGGGTTTCCACAATATCCTGGGCGGTGCTGCTTTCACGGGTGCCGGCCGGGCCGCAGCCAGTCAGAAACGCACCCAAAAATACAGCGGCGGACAGAGCGGCCAGACAGCGGGTTCGGTGCATACGGATACCTCCTCGATCATAAGATTGGATGATTTTAGTATAGGGGAGGCGGCGGTGTGCTGTCAATAGAAACCGCCCCCATTTGCACCCGGACCCCGGGCGTGCTACAATAAGAGAAAGATTGCGGAAAGAAAGGAAACCAAAGAGGATGGAAGCAAAAAACACCAGCGATTTTACCAAGGGGAAGGTTTGGCGGAGCATTGTGGCCCAGGCGGTGCCTTTGACGGTGGCCCAGCTGGTCCAGCTGCTCTACAACGTGGTGGACCGGATTTACATCGGCCACCTGCCGGATGTGGGCGCCATGGCCCTGACCGGCATCGGGCTGGCCTTTCCGCTGACCACCCTGATTTCAGCTTTTACTTATCTGTACGGCAACGGCGGCGCGCCGCTGTTCGCCATCGCCCGGGGCGCCCGGGACGACAAGCGGGCCGAGCGGATTCTGGGCCAGGTGGTGACCCTGCTGGTCGTCAGCGCCCTGGTGCTGATGGGGGCCTGTTATGTCTTTCGGCGGCCGGTGCTGTATCTGTTCGGGGCCAGCGACGCCTCCTACGGCTACGCCGACGCCTACCTGAAAATTTACCTGCTGGGCACCCCCTGCACCATGCTGGCCACCGGCCTCAACGGCTTCATCAACGCCCAGGGGCACCCGCGGGTGGGGATGGGCACCACCCTGCTGGGCGCGGCCCTCAATCTGGTGCTGGACCCCGTCTTTATCTTTGTGCTGGGCATGGGGGTCCAGGGGGCCGCCATCGCCACCGTCATCAGCCAGCTGGCCTCCATGATCTGGGTGCTGGTCTTCTTTGCGGGACGCCAGAGCGTCTGCCGCATCCGGCGGGAAAACCTGCGGCTCCGGCTGAACCTGGTGCGGGACATTCTGGGGCTGGGAATGTCCGGCTTCATCATGGCCGCCACCAACTGCCTGGTGCAGGTGGTCTGCAACGCCACCCTCCGGGTCTGGGGCGGCGACCTCTACGTCGGCGTCATGACCATTTTGAACTCGGTGCGGGAAATTTTGTCCCTGCCGGTCAACGGCATCACCAGCGGCGCACAGCCGGTCCTCAGCTACAATTTCGGCGCCCAGCGCTACAGCCGGGTCCGGGAGGGAATCCGGTTCACCGCCCTGCTGGGCGCGGGCTACACCGTCCTGGCCTGGGCGGTGGTCCTTGCCCTGCCCCATCTGCTGGTGTCCATCTTCACCAGCGACGCCGCCATGCTCCAGGCCGGCCAGGTGGCCCTGAAACAGTATTTCTTCGGCTTTGTCTTTATGGCCTTTCAGTTTGTGGGCCAGTCCTGCTTTACCTCCCTGCGCTGCCCCAAGCGGGCCATCTTCTTCTCCCTGCTGCGCAAGGCGGTGATTGTGGCGCCCCTCACCATCCTGCTGCCCCGGCTGGGGATGGGGGTGGACGGCGTCTTTTGGGCCGAGCCCATCTCCAACGCCGTGGGCGGCCTGGCCTGCTTTGTCACCATGTGGCTGACCCTTTACCGCCGCCTGCCCGACCGGGACGGGGTGGAGTTTGAATAAAACTGCAAAAACCTCCCTTTGGGTCTGGCCGAAAACCGGCGGATTCGCCTTTCCCTGTATGAGGAGCCGGGGCAACATTGGCCCGGGGGCACAGACCGGCCCCCAAGGGGCGAAAAATCTGTGAAGTCTGTTTTTCCCCTGTGGTTTGTGGTACAATGGGCTGGGGAGCGGCTGCGCCGCGCCCCTGACTGATTGATCCGGGAGGAACACCGAATGCTGAAACGACTGCGGGAATATCACCCGTATCTCTACTGCCTGCTGACCGTGGCCCTGTTTGTGGTGGTCATGATGGTGGGCCTGAATCTCTTTGCCGTTTTGCTGGCGCTGTTGGGGCCGGCCTTTCTCCGGCCTTTTTTGATCGAAGAATACCTCTTGCAGGCCGTCAACGACCTGTTTGGGTTCCTGGTGGCCCTGGTGCTGCTGTGGCGGACCCGGCGGCTGGGGGTGCTGACCCGGCGGGGCACCGGTTTTTGGGATGGCCTGCTGGTGGGCATGTTTCCCTTTGTCCTGCTCTGCCTCAGCCTCAGCCTCAATGTGGGGGTCCTGGGCCCGCCCGAAGGCGCCGTCCCCAAGGCGCCCTGGCGGGTGGTAGTCTTTCTGATTACCATGTTCCTGATCGGCCTGGCAGAGGAAGCGGTTTTCCGGGGCGTCATCGCCCAGACCCTGCTGGAACATTTCGGACCGGACCGGGCCGGCGTCTGGAAAGCCGTGGTTCTGTCCGGCTTCCTGTTCGGGGCGGGCCACGCCGTCAACCTGCTGGAAAGCGCTACCCTGGGCGTTTTGATTCAGTGCTGCATCACCATGGCCCTGGGAATGCTCTATGCCGCCATCTATTTCCGCACCGGGAATCTGTGGGTGGTCATCTTCCTCCACGCATTCCAGGACACCGCCGCCCTCATCAACTCGGGCCTCTATGAGGGGACCGCGGGGATCAGCGAGGTGGTCAGTACCTACGACCCCAGCATGCTTGTCAGCGTTTTGCTGTATCTGGTGCCCACCGTCATCCTGCTGCGGAAGAGCCGCCTGCCTGAAGTCGGAATCTTCTCGGGCATCGAGCCGGCGCCGCCTGCGGCGGCTGGCCAGCCGGGCCCCGACCAAGCCCAGAACTGAAACAAAAAACCTGCCTCGCTGCGCCTGAATGGCTGCGGAGGCAGGTTTTTTCTGTCCGGGGGTATCTTATTGGTAGTCGATGGGGAGGGTGGGCAGGCCGTTCAGGTCCAGGCCGGCGGTGTGGCCGGCGATGTACTCATAATAGCCCTGGGAGGCGATCATGGCGCCGTTGTCCCCGCAGAACTTCAGCAGGGGCAGGTAGACCTGGGCCCCCAGCTTCTGGGCGCCGTCGTTGACCAGCTGGCGGAGGCGGCCGTTGGCGGCCACGCCCCCCGCCATGCAGACCTGTTTGGCGCCGGTGTCGGCGGCGGCGGCCAGCAGCTTTTCGGCCAGGATGCCGTCGATCCGCTCCTGGAAGCTGGCGGCCAGGTCGGGGACGCTGATCTCCTGGCCCTTCATCCGGGCCTGGTTGACCTCGTTCAGGACGGCGGTCTTGAGGCCCGAAAAACTGACGTTGTACTTGCCCTCCACATGGGGCACCGGCAGCCGGTAGGCCTTGGGATTGCCGGTCTTGGCGGCGGCTGAAATGCTGGGGCCGCCGGGGTAGGGCAGGCCCAGGGTCCGGGCCACCTTGTCGAAGGCCTCGCCGGCGGCGTCGTCCACCGTCCGGCCCAGCACATGGAACCGGGTGTAGTCCTCCACCTGGACGATGTGGCTGTGGCCGCCCGAGGCCACCAGGCACAGGAAAGGCGGTTTCAGTTCGGGGTGGGTCAGGTAGAGGGCCGCAATGTGGCCCCGCAGGTGATGGACCGGGACCAGGGGTTTGCCGGCCGCGTAGGCCAGGCCCTTGGCAAAGTTGACCCCCACCAGCACCGCCCCGATCAGGCCCGGGGCAAAGGTGACCGCCACCGCGTCCACCTGGTCGATGGTGCGGCCGGCGTCGGCCAGGGCCTTGTCCACCGTGGCACTGATGTATTCACAGTGCCGCCGGCTGGCAATTTCGGGCACCACGCCGCCATAGAGAGCCTGTTCCTTGACACTGGTGGCGATGACGTTGCTTTTCAGCACCCGGCCGTCCTCGACCAGGGCGGCCGCCGTCTCGTCACAGGTGGATTCGATTCCCAGTATAACCATTGTTCGCGTTTGTTCCTCCGCTGTATCGTTAGTGGGCTTCCAGCCAGGATTTGCCCTGGCGGACATCGGTTTCCAGGGGGACTGCAAACCGGACGCAGTCCTCCATCTCTTCTTTCAAAATCCGGGCCGCGGTGTCGGCCTCGGCCTCGGGGGCCTCCACAATCAATTCGTCGTGGACGGTGAGAATCAGCCGGCTTTCCAGCTGTTCGGCCCGGAGCCGCCGCCAGACGTGCACCATGGCCAGCTTGATGACATCCGCCGCGGTGCCCTGAATCGGGGTGTTGCGGGCCATCCGCTCTCCGCTGGTGCGGACTGCAAAGTTGGAGCTGGCCAGCTCGGGCAGGGCCCGCCGCCGCCCGAACAGGGTGCTGACATAGCCCTTTTCCTTGGCGTCGGCAATGGTCTTTTCCATATAGCTGTCCACCTTGGGAAAGCTGTCCAGGTAGTTCTTCAAAAAGGAGCTGGCCTCCCGCATCGACACCCCCAGGTCCTCCGACAGGCTGAAGGCGCCCTTGCCGTACATGATGCCGAAATTGATGGCCTTGGCGGCGGTGCGCAGCCGGGGGGTGACCTCCTCCAGGGGAATGCCGTAGATCTTGGCTGCCGTGCTGCGGTGGATGTCCTGGCCGCTGCGGAAGGCCTCCTGCATGTGCTCATCCCCGGTGATGTGGGCCAGAATCCGCAGTTCAATCTGACTGTAGTCGGCATCCACCAGGACGCAGCCCGGCCGGGCCACAAAGAAGCCCCGGAGCTGGCTGCCCAGCTCGGTGCGGATGGGGATGTTCTGCAAGTTGGGGTTGTCAGAGGAGAGGCGGCCGGTGCGGGCCTCGGTCTGGTTGAAGGTGGAGTGAATCCGCCCGTCGGGGCCGATCACCTTCAGCAGCCCTTCCACATAGGTGGAGTAGAGCTTCTGGTAGGAGCGGTACTCCAAAATGTCGTCGATGAGGGGGCAGGCCGGCCGCAGCTTCTGCAAGGTGGCGTTGTCGGTGGACCAGCCCCGGGTGGTCTTGCGGCCGTGGGGCAGGTTCATCTTGTCAAAGAGCATCTCTCCCAGCTGCTTGGGGCTGTTGGGGTTGAAATCGGGGTCCTCCACCTGGGCCCGAATGGCGGCCAGGGCCCGGTCGATCTTCTCCCGCAGCTGGACGCCGAACCGCTCGATCCCTTCCCGGTCCACCAGGACGCCGGTGCGGGTCATGTCGGCCAGCACCTGGGCCAGGGGGAATTCGATGTTGTTGTACAGGTCATCCTCCCCCAGGACGGTAATCTCCGCTTTCATCCGGGCAAACAGCCCCGCCAGACAGGGGGCGTCGGGCCAGTCGGCGCAGGTGAAGGCGGGCTGAATCTGATAGGAATCGGTCAGAGTGCCGATGCTGTACTTGGCCGCCGAGGCGTCCAGCAGATAGGCGGCCAACTTGCCGTCCCAGGCGATGGAAGCGCCCCAGCCTCCCCGGGCCATGGCGGCGGCATAGAGGGGGGCGGAGTCAAAGACCTCGGCCCGGACGGCGGGATTGTCCAGCAGCCGGGGCAGGTCGTCCTCGGCGAGAGGATAGACGGTCCGGCCCTGGACCGCATACCAGTGGGCGGGCCGCTCCTCTACAATCTTATTGCCCTTTTTGCCGTAGACCGCCGGGCGGGCCGCCACCAGATAGGTGCCCTCCAGCTGTTCAGGCAGGGGGGAGACGGTGGCCTCAGGCAGGGGCGGGGCCTCCGGGGCGGGCTGATTCCCGGCGGGGGCCACCCCGTCCAGGCCCAGCCGGCCGATCAGGGACCGGAGTTCCAGGTCCAGCATCAGCCGGACCGCCGCCGGCTTGTTCCCCTCGCCGGGCAGGTAGGCTTTCGGGTCGGTGTCGATGGGGGCGTCGGTGCGGATGGTGCCCAGGGTGTAGCTGAGCTGGGCTTCCGCCTGGTGGGCCAGCAGGTTTTCCCGCTGTTTGGGCTTGATGGCCGGGTCGTCGATGTGTTCATACACCCCCGCCAGGCTCCCGAACTTCTGCACCAGGGAGAGGGCGGTCTTTTCGCCGATTCCCTTGACGCCGGGAATGTTGTCCGAGGTGTCGCCCATCAGGCTCTTGACATCGATCAGCTGCCGGGGGGCAAGCCCGTACTGCTCCCGGATGGCCTGGACATCCATCACCCGGGTTTCGCTGTGCCCCCGGGAGGTGGCGGCCAGCAGAACGGTGGTGGTATCGCTCACCAGCTGGAGGCTGTCCCGGTCTCCGGTGGCCAGATAGCAGGTCTCTCCCCGCTGGTCACAGGCGGCCGCCAGGGTCCCCAGGATGTCGTCGGCCTCCCAGCCCTCGGCGGTCACCAGGCGGTAGCCCAGATCGGTCAGCAGCTGACGCAAAAGCGGCATCTGAGAGGCCAGCTCCTCCGGCATCCCGTGGCGGTTGGCCTTGTAGCCGTCGTACATCTTGTGCCGGAAGGTGGGGGCCGGCAGGTCAAAGGCAACGGCCACCTCCCCGGGCTGATAATTCTGGGTCAGGGAGAGCAAAATGTTCATGAACCCATAGATGGCGTTGGTGTACTGACCCTCTTTGGTGGTCAGCACCTTGATTCCGAAAAAGGCCCGGTTGGCGATGCTGTTGCCGTCAACGACCAGTAAAGACATGGCGTGATTCCTCCCTGTATGTGCAAAAGCCTGCCTTCCGGGCAGGCCGTGTGTCTGCGGCGCTTTATCTCTCAGTATACCACAAAAGGACCTGCGGGAACAAGACCAGCGTGTCTTGCGACACGCTCCAGGGCAAACACACCGAAGCGCGTCCAGTGGACGATGCAGCGAGGTGTGTTTGGCGCTGCGCTCCAATTTTCACAAGGGCATTCATGCCCGCGGAGAAAATTGGCTAAGCGCAAGAGGTAGCAAAGGCCCCCTGGGGACAAAATTTCCCGGCGAACCGTGCACGCGGCCTTTGGCCTCGCACACTCCCGCCGGGAAATTTCCCTGGTTGTGTCCAGACCGTACGCACATGTCGTCCGGTCTGGACGTTTTTTGAACGAAAGTCCCGTCTAAACCAGCGAGATCACTCGATGGTCTGGATGGCGCCCACCGGGCAGGCCTCGGCGGCGCTGACGGCCTGGGGCACGTCCTCGGGGGGAATCTCGCCGGGGATGGCCACCGCCAGGGTGCCGTCCATCGAGAAAACTTCGGGGCACAGGCCGGCGCACTGGGTGCAGCCGATGCAGAGATTGGGATCAACAGAGGCTTTCATGGGATCACTCCTTTTTGGATGGATGGGGCGAAAGCCGCCCTCACCCAAGAGTCTGCCCCCAAAACCGCCGGTCTATACTTTCCGGCGGCGGTATGCTACAATAGGCACATCAACACCCGGAAAGGAACAGAATACCATGAACATTCAGATTTTCGGCACCAGCAAGTGCTTTGGCACCAAGAAGGCCCAGCGGTATTTCAAGGAGCGGGGCATCCGCTTCCAGATGATCGACCTGAAAGAGAAGGGGATGAGCCGGGGGGAGTTTGACAACGTGGCCCGGGCGGTGGGGGGCTGGCAAAACCTGGTCAACCCCGCCGCCAAGGACAAACAGACCCTGGCTTTGCTGGACGCTTTGATCGACTGGCAGAAAGAGGACAAGCTGTTTGAAAATCAGCAGCTGCTGAAAACCCCCATCGTCCGCAACGGCCGTCAGGCCACCGTGGGCTATCAGCCCGACATCTGGGCCAGGTGGGAGTAAATCACCGGGTCAGTGCGCCCAGCGCCTCCAGGAAGGCGTCCACATTGGCTTCGGGGGTGGCCCAGCTGGTCACCAGACGGATGCAGGTGTGGGTGCCGTCGGGCTTGGAGGAAAACTCAAAGTCAAAGTCCGGCTTGAGGGCCTCCACAATGGCGTCGGGGAAGATGGGGAACTGCTGGTTGGTGACGCTGTCGCAGAAGAAGGGGTAACCCAGGGCGGCGATGCCGGCCTTGAGCTTGAGGGCCATCCGGTTGGCGTGGTCGGCCAGGGCCACATAGCGGTTCTCCTGGAACAGCTGCTCGAACTGGATGCCCAGCAGCCAGCCCTTGGCCAGCATGCCGCCCCGCTGCTTGATGTTGTAGCGGAAATCGGGCTTGAGGGCCGGGTTGAGGATGACCAAAGCCTCGCCGAACAGAGCGCCGTTCTTGGTGCCGCCGATGTAGAAGGCGTCGCACAGCCGGCCCAGGTCGGTGAGAGAGGGACCGCCGGCGGCCAGACCGCTGGCCAGACGGGCGCCGTCCAGATAGAGCCAGAGGCCCAGCTCGTCGCAGACCGCCCGCAGGGCTTCCACCTCGGCCAGGCTGTAGAGGGTGCCGATCTCGGTGGTCTGGCTGATGTAGACCAGCTTGGGCTTGACCATGTGCTCGTCGGGATGGGCGGCCACGGCGGCCCGGACGGCGTCGGGGGTGAGTTTGCCGTCCACCGCGGGGCAGGCGATGCACTTGTGGCCGGTGGCCTCGATGGCGCCGGTCTCATGGACGCAGATATGGGCGCTGACGGCGGCGATGGCCGCCTCATAGGGCCGCAGGAAGGCCGCAATGGCGGTGGCGTTGGTCTGGGTGCCGCCCACCAGAATGTGAACGTCGGCGTCGGGCCGGCCGATGGCCTGACGGATCAGCTCATGGGCGCGGGCCGAGTGGGGATCGGTGGAGTAGCCGGGGTTGCCCTCGGTGTTGGTGGCGGCCATGGCCTCCAGAATGGAGGGGTGGCAGCCTTCGCTGTAATCGTTGGTGAAACGGATCATGCCAAAAACACTCCTTTTTCTCTGTAAATCAACAACAGCTCTATTATAGCCGCACCGGGCGGCCCAGGCAAGGGAGAGAAACCCATCATTTCACAAAATTACCATAGGCAATCTTTTGCGCCGTGGGACACATTGTGCTATACTATACGGAGAATACCGCATCCAACCGGCCCCTGTACGGGCCGCAGATCATAGGAAGGCAGGAGACAGACACAAGATGAGAACCTATGTCACCCCGGAGGAACACGCACGGATTCACCGCCGCCGCCGCCGTCAGGCGCTGGGGCTGGTGATGGCAGTGCTGGTGGTCATCGGGATTTTTACGGTGCTGGGAGCGGGCTACCGTCTGGTGGCCAGCCTCTTTGACAACACCGAACAGATGGAGGAATACGAGGACAAGCTGGAAGGGCTGGTCCTGTTTGACCCGCTCCCCTTTGACGGCATCGAGAACATCGACGACCTGACCCTGCGGGAGGCCGCCGTCTGGGGCTGTATTTACAGCATCCAGGAGACCCAGGGCAACTTTGACAACTACGCCCACGACCCCGAGACCGAACAGCTGCTGCTGCCGGCGGTGGACGTGGACGCCTATCTGGCCCGGCTGGTGGGCCCCTCCTTCCAGCTGACCCACCGCAGTTTTGAGATGGACGATATGACCATCGCCTTTGATGAGTCCACCCAGTGCTACAGCATCCCGGTCACCGGCGTGGTGGGCTATTACCGGGCCGATGTCACCAAGATGTTCAAGGAGGACGGCAAACTCCATGTGACGGTGGGCTATATCCCCATCAACACCCAGGACGACCTGATTGGCACCCAGTCCGACACCCCCACCAAATACATGGACTATATCTTTGAGCGGACCGGCGGCAGCTGGTATCTCACCGGCCTGACCGAGAGCGCCACCAAGCCGGAAACCTCCGCTTCCTCCCAGCAGGCCAACTCGGTGGTCATGATGGACCCCGACGAGCTCCAGGAGGCCATCCTGTCCGGGGTCAATCCCAACGCCTCCTCCAGCGGGGCCGCATCCAGCGAGGCGGTCCCCGAGGAAACGGCCTCCAGTGAAACCGCTTCCGAGGCGGCTGACAGCGAGGCCGCCTCCAGCCAGGAGGCCGATTCCACCGCCTCCAGCGACCAGGCCGCCTGATTCCACACACGCACAAAGACCGCCGCCCGGGGTTTGCGCCCCGGACGGCGGCCTTTTTTGGTTGATTGGATTTATTTCAGATCAAAGCGGACGATGACCAGCCGGTACCACAGATAGGGCACCATGTTCCAGATCATCCACAGTTCCATCAGCAGGTAGTGGGGCAGGTCCCGCAGGCGGAAAGGCCGCTTGCCCAGCCGGCCCTCCCGCAAAATCGCAAAGGCTTCGTGCATCCCCTTGTCCCAGGCCTCCCCGAAGCCCTGCCTGTGGAACTTGTAACATTTCAGCAGGTAGCCCGCCAGCAGGGGCAGGGCGTTGACCAGCAGCATCAGGGCGGGCTCGTTTTTCAGGGGCAGAAGGATGCTGTTGCGGCCGCTCTGCTGGCTCTTGAAGGCGTTGTACCGCACCGCGCCGGTGCTGGCCCCGCAGATGTGATAACACCGGGCGGCGGGGCAGAGGATGTTTTTGTAGCCGGCATTGTTGGCCCGCCAGCTCAGGTCCACATCCTCAAAGTAGGCGAAAAAGTTCTCGTCAAAAACCCCGATCTCGTCCAGGATGCGCTTGCGGTAGAGGGCCGCGCCGCCGCAGGCCGAAAAAATCCGCTTCTGCCGGGTGTAGCGGCTGGCCCGGCGGCCGTCGCCGGTCTTGCAGGCAAAGCCCATCCAGGTCACATAGTCCCCGGCGTCGTCGGCCAGCTCCCGCTCGAAATGCCGGATCATCAGGCTCTGGACGGCGAAAATTTGGGGGTCGCTGTCGGCTGCCCGGATCAGCTCGGCCAGCCACTGGGGCTCGGCAAAGGCGTCGTTGTTGAACAACACCACATATTCGCTCTCGGCCATGGCGATGCCCTGGTTCACCGCGTGGGAAAAGCCGGTGTTATGGCCGTTCTCAATCAGGGTGAAGTTGGGCCGGCTGCAATAGCTCCGGGCCTGCTCCAGACTCTCGTCGGTGGAACCGTTGTCCACCACAATCAGATGAAAATCCTGCTCGGTTTGGGCGTAAACCGACTCGATGGAGTCCTTCAGCCAGCCCTTGCCGTTGATGTTGGGGATGATGATGGTTGCTTTCATGCGCCGCTCCTGTCCCTGCGGCCGCCCCCGGCGGCCCTGTTTTTCACACAATGCAGACACTCAGAATGCCAAATTTTGTCCCAAAGGGGATATTAGGGACTGCGGAGCTGAGCCGCTGCCTGCGGCAGAAACAGGCGAAGCGGAGCAGGAGCCGCGGTCTGCCTTTTGCAAGGGCGCCACGACGCCCGCCGCAAAAGCAGGGAACCGCAATCAAAGGAATTTCTGCCGCGCGGCTGCGCGCAGAAATGGGTTCCCCCTAAAGCGTGTCGTTGTTCGACACGCTCAGTATTATAGCATATTTTCCCCACAAAAAACAGCCCGCAGCGTCTTTTTGCTGCGGGCTGGGGGAAACCGGAAAATCAGGCGGCCAGGGCTTCCTCGATGGAGGAGAGGACCGCGTCGGCGTTTTCACAGCAGACCAGGACCACTTCGCCGGAGGGGACGGTGGTCACCTTGGCGGCCTTGGCGATCTCGTACTGGTCGGCCAGGTAGTTCTGCATGGACATCTGCTGACCGGTGACGTAATCTTCCAGGGCCTGCTGGACGGCGTCGGTCTTGCCCTCGGCGGGCTTGACAATGGCCACCGCATAGCTGCGGACGTTCATCAGGGAGACGGAAGCTGCCAGGCTCTCATAATCGCCCTCGGTCAGGCCCAGCATGGGGAGGATGAAGTTGTCTGCCTGGCTCTTGCAGTCCTCGGCGGTCATCTCGGTGCTGTAGCCGTCGGTGGCGGTGAAGCCGCCCTTGCCGTCGGTGGAGAGAATCAGCATGCTCTCGTTCTCCTCGTCGGTGCGGGCGTCATGGATGATCTGGGTATAATCCTTGGGCTCGGCGGCACTGGAGGCGGTCTTGCCGCAGCCGGCAAGGGCGAACAGGGCCACGGAAGCAACCACGGCGGCAATCAGAAGTTTTCTCATAGGTTTGTGTTCCTTTCCTTAGCAGTTGGTTCAGACGCAGGGAGGCGCTTTCCCACAGGATGGGCCGGACGGGGCCGTTTTATGCGTCCGCCCCTGCCTCTGTGAAGTGCTGTCACATGCTATACGAACTGCCCGGGAGGAAAATTGCGGTCGTTCAAAATCAATTTACATTTGGTCCCACACCCGCGAAAAAGGGCCTTCCCGCCGCGAAATACGGCAGAAAGGCCCGGGATGGTCGTCCATTTTCCCAGTTTACAGCTGCAAAGCCTCCAGGGGACCATGATCCACGGGGGTGGACAAGATGATCTGGGTGCAGGTGCTGCCCAGCTTCTGGAACTGGAGAATCAGCTGTTCCAGCTGCATCATGCTGCCGCAGCTGACCTTAATCAGGAAGGTATATTCGCCGGTGACATGGTAGCACTGGAGCACCTCTTTGCTGTTCTGGAGCAGGCTGAGCAGGCCCTCCCGCTCGGACGGCGCCACTGACAGGCTGATGAGCGCGTCCACATACAGGCGGTTGGCGGGGCGGTTGAGGACCACCGTATAGCCTCCAATGATCCCGTCTGACTCCAGCTTGTGAATCCGGCTGGAAACCGCGGGACTGGTCAGGGAAACATGTTCGGCGATCTCCTTGACGGGCATCCGCGCATTGTGTGCCAAAAGAGAGAGGATCTTACGGTCCAAATCATCCATGGTTGTGTTACCTCCATCACTCTATTTCCGGTGAAATAGATAAAATTTTCTGTAAATAAAGTTTCGAGTTGTAAAAAATCACAAACTCGGCCGAAAACATGAAACAGTCAGGATCTAGGTTTAATTATATAAAGTTTTCCCGAAAAAGTAAAGTGAAATGATAAGGCATTTTGAAAATTTACAATTTGACAATAAATCCAATTTGGGTATAATACAAATCACAGAGCTGTGCTGCGCCCAGATGCGCGCCGGCCGTCAAGATGAGATTTACTGCTTTATATACTTTCCCACCCCTCTATACACAAAAACCCGCTGCCAGGCGGGTTTTTGTGTTGTATGGGGGTTATTGTCCACAGACAGCCGGTTTTGATTTGAATTGGATCGAAACCCACCCTCCGCCCTTTCAATGTTCCCCCGGCCCTGCGGGCCCGCCCCGGCGGGGCTCTAAGACACAGACTACTCCTCCTGGATGGGGGAAAGCTAAACGTTCAGTCCCCCGAAGGGGGATGCCGCGCAGCGGCAGGGGGACACCGATCAAAGGGCGGCGGGTGGGTTTCGATGATAAATGTGGAGCAGGCCGCCCGCTTGCTGAAAACACAACAGCTCCCTCGCCCGTTGAACCTGCGGGCAAGAGAGCTGTTTTCAATCACAGAGAAACCTTAAACCAGATAATTTTCAAAGATGTGCAGGTCCTCCCGCTTGACGATGCCTTCCAGATAGAGCCCGTCGGGACGGTACTCCTCGGAGAGAACGCTGCCGCGCTCCCGCATGGGAGCCGCCAGACCCAAAGCGTCATAGGGCAGCAGGACCCGGATGGTCCGCACCCGATCGCTGAGCAGGGTATCCAGCCGCTGCAGCAGCCGGTCCAGACCCAGGCCGGTCTTGGCGCTGGTGAGGAGGATATCGGGGTCAAAGGCGGCGGCCCCGGGCTTGTCGCACTTGTTGTAGACGGTGAGGCGGGGAATGTCGGTGCAGTCCAGGCTGTCCAGGACTTCCTGCGTCACCGCCAGCTGTTCTTCCCGCAGGGGGTCGGAGGCGTCCGCCACCTGGACGATGACATCCGACCAGGCGGCTTCCTCCAGGGTGCTCTTGAAAGCCTCCACCAGGTTGTGGGGCAGCCGGGACACAAACCCAACCGTGTCCACCAGCAAAACCGCCATGCCGCTGGGCAGAACCAGCTTCCGGCTGGTGGGGTCCAGGGTGGCAAACAGCATGTCCGCCTCGGCCACGCTGGGACCGCACAGGGCGTTCATCAGGCTGGATTTGCCCACGTTGGTGTAGCCCACCAGGCTCACCACCGGCATTCCGGTCTTGGCCCGGGCCCGGCGGCTCTCGCCCCGGCGCTTTTCCATCTCGGCCAGACGCTGGGCCAGGGTGTCGATGCGGGCGTGGATGTGGCGGCGGTCCAGCTCCAGCTTGGTCTCGCCGGCGCCGCGCCGGGCGCCGCCGCCGCCCCCGCCGCCGCCGCCCTGACGGCTCAGGCTCTCGCCCATCCCCTGCAAGCGGGGCAGACGGTATTTCAGCAGGGCAAGCTCGGTCTGCAATTTGCCCTCGTTGGTCACCGCACGGCTGCGGAAAATCTCCAGAATCAACATGGTCCGGTCGATGACCTCGACCCCCACCGCCGCCGAAATATTCCGAATCTGACTGCCGGTCAGCTCCCCGTCAAAGACGGCGCACCGGGCACCCAGCTGTTCGGCGGCCATCCGGGCTTCCTCCAGCTTGCCGCTGCCCAGCACCGTGCCCGCCTCGGGGGTGGCGCGCTTTTGCACCACCTCGGCCACCGCCTCCATGTGGTTGGCTTCGCAGAGGGCCGCCAGCTCTTTCAGGCTCCGCTCACAGTCCCAGGCCCCCTGGTCCAGCGCCAGAAGCAGGGTGGGGGTGGGAGGCGTCTCTACCAAAATATCATATAATTCGCTCAAAGTGTTTCCTTTCTCTTGTGGGCGGTCCATTCCGCCCGGGTCAGACGGTAGACATGACAGTCCACCGGGGTTCCGTCAAATTTGTGATAGACCGCGTCGTGGTCGTAGACAAACCCCGCCTTCCGCATCACCGCGCCGCTGGCAGGGTTTTCCACCGCATGGCAGCAGGCCAGCCAGTTTCCCTCCACCTTGACGAACCAATAGTCCGTCACCGCCTGCAGGGCCTCGGTGGTATAGCCGTGGTTCCACCAGGGCTGACCGATGCAGTAGCCCGGCTCCCAGATCTTTTCTGTCAGGCCGGCGCCCCGCTCCTGCCAGGCGCGGAGGGCTTCCGGCTCGCTGCAGCAGCTGACCGTCAGACTGATGGCCCCGATCACTTCGCCGGTGTCCTTCTCCACCATGGCCCACTGATAATAGTCGGGATTCTGGTAGAGCACCGACCAGGCCGTCAACAGCGCATAGGTTTCGGCCAGGCTCCTGTGAGGCTCCCAGCGGAGATACCGGGTCACTGCCGGGTTGCTGGCCCAGTTGCGGTACATGGCCGGGGCGTCCTCCGGCAACAGGCGGCGCAAAACCAGCCGCGGGGTTTCCAATGTTTGGGTGCCAATGTGGCGCATCCGGCATCATCATCCTTTCTTTTGTGCGCAGACCAGTATAACGGAAAATCGTCTTTTATGCAAGCAGTGCTTGACAATTCTCACCAGACCGTTACACTGTTACCATAAACCGCTGAAAGTGAGTGCAATCTATGAAAAACGCGCGTGAGATTCTCAGAGACCGGGTCCTGGTGTTTGACGGCGGCATGGGGACCTATTACAAGGGCCGGCCGGGCCTGGAATGCGAACAGGCCAACCTTTCGGACCCGGAAGGGATTCTGTCGGTCCACCGGGAATACCTGGCCGCCGGGGCCCAGGCCATCAAGACCAACACCTTCGGCCTGCCCCGGATGGCTGCCGCCGGCCAGCCGGGCTGGCAGGAACTGGCCGCCGCCGGCTGGCGTCTGGCCTGCCAGGCCGCCGGGGACGCCGATGCGGCAGTCTTTGCCGACCTGGGCCCCGCCCCGGTCACCGACGCCGCCCCCGCCGCCCGGACCTACCAGGCAGCGGCTCAGGTGTTCCTGGATCTGGGGGCCGAAAATTTCCTGTTTGAAACCCTCAGCACCGATGAGGGCGTGGCCGAGACGGCGGCCTTCATCAAGGCCCGGCGGCCCGGCGCCTTTGTTCTGGTGTCCTTTGCGTCTCTGCCCGACGGCTACACCCGGGAGGGCCGTTCCTGCCGGGAACTGGCCGCCCGGATGGCAAAATGCGGCCAGGTGGACGCGGTGGGCCTCAACTGCCTGCTGGCCCCCAGCGCCATGGCGTCGGTGCTGCCGGCGGTGGCGGGCTGCGGCCTGCCGGTTTCCGCCATGCCCAACGGCGGCTATCCGCTGGTGACCCGGAGCCGGGTGGTGTACCAGGGCCGGCCCGACTATTTTGCCCGGGAGATGTGCCGGATTCGCCGGCGGGGCGGGGTGATTCTGGGTGGATGCTGCGGCACCACCCCCGCCCACATCGCCGCCCTGCGCCAGGCCTTGGAACGGGAACCCATGCCCATTGGGGCGGCGGTCCCCGCTGTTTCCGCCCCGGCTGACCCGCCGGTTTTGACCCCCGACGACCCCTTCCTCCAAAAGCTGGCCCAGGGGAAAAAGGTCATCGCGGTGGAGCTGGACTCCCCCAAGGACGCCGATTTGACCGGCTATCTGGAAGGGGCCCGGCGGCTCCAGGCGGCGGGGGCCGACGCCGTCACCATCGCCGACTGTCCCATCGCCCGGGCCCGGGTGGATTCCTCCCTCACCGCCTGCAAGCTGCGGCGGGAACTGGGAATTGTGGCCCTGCCCCACATGACTTGCCGGGACCGGAACCTCAACGCCACCAAGGCCCTGTTGCTGGGCCTCTACGCCGAGGGAGTCCGGGAAGTGCTGGCCATCACCGGGGACCCCATCCCCACCGCCGAGCGGGACGAGGTGAAAAATGTCTACCAGTTCAACTCCCGCAAGCTGGCCCGGTACATCCATTCTCTGGCCGGGCCGGGGGAGGCCCTGCCGGGGATGACGGTGTTCGGCGCCCTCAACCTCAACGCCCGGAATTTTGATGTGGAGCTGCGCCGGGCCCAAGAAAAGCAGGAAAGCGGGATGGCGGGTTTTCTGACCCAGCCGGTGCTTTCGGCGGCGGCGGTGGACAACCTGCGGAGGGCCCGGGAAGAACTGGGCGGAGCGAAAATCCTGGCCGGCATCATGCCGGTGGTGAGCCAGCGGAACGCCCTCTACATGGAAAACGAAATCAACGGCATCCATGTGGAGGAGTCCATCATCCGCCGCTATGAAGGAGCGGACCGGGCCCGTGGGGAGGCCCTGGGGCTGGAAATCTCGCTGGAAATGGCCCGTGCTGCCGCCCCTTATGCCGACGGCTTTTATCTGATGACCCCGTTCAACCGGGTGGGACTGATGGAACAGCTGATTGCCGCCCTGCGGCGTGAGGTGCTGTGAGATGAATGCTCTGAAGGAACTGAGCGAGTGGCTGGGGATTCTGCTGGTGATTGCGGCGGCGGTCCGGGTGGTCTGCATCTTTCTGTTTCCCCAGAGCCCGGCCGCGGCGGCCTCGCTGCAAGCGGTGATCGTCCTGCTGTTCGCCTGCGGGGCGGTCTGCCTGGCACGGCTGGCGCTGTGGCTGCAAAAGCGGTGGAAAGGCTGAATGTGACCCGCTCACGGAAAAATCAAAGCCGCTTTGGTATTCTGAATCCATCAGACCGGGCTGCCTGCCGGTGGGGAGGCAGCCTTTTGGCAGGGACGAAAGTTTGTCAAAACAAACCAAAAAGATGGGGAACAACCTGCCGTCCCGGAATAGAATGGGAAAACTGCGGGGGCAAAGCCGCCCCTGAAAATCCAACCGAAACGAGGGAGAACCGATGACAAAAGAGATGATCTTGGGGATTTTGATTCCCTTTGCGGGCACGTCGCTGGGGGCGGGGTGCGTGTTTTTGATGCGCCAGCAGCTGGGGCTGCGGGTGCGGCGGGGCCTGATCGGCTTTGCGGCCGGCGTCATGGTGGCGGCGTCGGTCTGGAGTTTGCTGATTCCGGCCCTGGAGGACGCCGAGTCTGCCGGCATGGGGGTCTGGTCCTTTGTGCCGGCAGCGGGCGGGTTCTGGCTGGGAGTGCTGTTTTTGCTGGCCCTGGACCACCTGATCCCCCACCTGCACCAGGACGCCGACAACCCCGAAGGCCCGCCGGCCCGGCTGCCCCGGATCACCATGATGCTGTTGGCGGTGACCATCCACAACATCCCCGAAGGAATGGCGGTAGGGGTGGTCTATGCGGCCTGGCTGGCCGGAGAAGGGGAGGTCTCTCTGGCGGGAGCCCTGGCCCTTTCGCTGGGCATCGCCATCCAGAATTTCCCCGAGGGGGCCATTGTCTCGATGCCCCTGCGGGCAGAAGGGGCCAGCCGGCCCCGGGCCTTCCTGGATGGGGTGCTGTCGGGGGCGGTGGAACCGCTGGCCGCCCTGTTTACCATCATGGCCGCTACCCTGGTAGTGCCCGCCCTGCCCTGGCTGCTGAGCTTTGCGGCCGGCGCCATGCTCTATGTGGTGGTGGAAGAACTGGTCCCGGAACTGTCCGAGGGCGGACATTCGGACATCGGCCCGGTGGCCTTTGCCCTGGGTTTTACCCTGATGATGGCGCTGGATGTGGCGCTGGGGTGAAAGAACGGGGAACCCCTGCGGCCTGTGGCCGCGCCCCCCTGGGGCTTTAAACCTGAAACTTATTCAAACACAAAACCCCCGCTCCAAAGCTATGGAGTGAGGGTTTGTTTTGATTCTAGATTTTACATTGGGTAAAATCAGATAGAAAATAGGCCATCTGTAACTTTGTATCGTACCGCGCCGCAGGCGCAAACGTAACGAACGAGCCAGAGCGAAAAGGTCCCGCGGAGCCTTCGGAGACTCGCAAACTTGATGGTACACAGTGAACGTCTTTTGCCTACTTTTCTTCAGAAAAGTAGGCGTTTCCGAGGCGGAGATGGCGGAAGCCGTTTTCTTCAAAAAATTCCACCGTTCCTACTACCGTGATCTGGCTGCCTTCTTCCGGGTAGTCTGCGGGATAGACGGCGGTCGAATCGGCCAGACTGAATTCCAGACCCTGGGCACAGCAGGCCAGGGCGTCCTCGATGATGCAGTAGAAATAATTTTCGCTCAGGTCCAGCTCACCTTCCATGGTGTAGGCGTGGTCCACCGAGAATTCTCCCTGCATCCGCACCGTTTTCCCCAGGTAGGGGATGGGATCGTACAAAAGGTTGCTCACCTCCGCAAAGACCATGGTGCTGCTGAGGGTGGTCAGGTCCAGATCCACCGCAGGGGCCTCGGACTGGGATTCCGGCAGAGCCGGACCGCTGGAGGCGGCGGGGGGCTGGCTGGAAGAGATGGACGGAGCAGACGGGGCGTCGGCGGAGCCGCCGCAGCCGGCCAGCGGAAGGAGGGCGGTCAGGGCCGCCAGGAGGGCAGAAAGGGTCTGTTTTTTCATCCGCGCACCCCGCCTGTGACGGCCCCCAGCAGGGCAAAGAGGGCAAAGACCACCAGGTCCACCGCCACGATGGTGGAGCCCACCGGGGTGCCGGCCAGAATCGAAATCAGGATGCCCGCCACCGCGCAGACCACCGATACCACCGCCGCGCAGAGGGTGACGGCCTTGAAGCTCTTGAACAGCCGCATGGCCGACAGGGCGGGGAAGATGATGAGGGCCGAAATCAGCAGAGACCCCACCAGATTCATGGCCAGGACGATGATGACCGCCACCACCACCGCAATCAACAGGCTGTAGCGGCTGGCAGGCAGGCCGGTGGCGGAGGCGAAGGCCTCGTCAAAGGTGACGGAAAAAATCCGGTTGTAGAACACCACAAACAGGGCGATGACCGCCGCCGACAGCACCACGCAGAGCCAGACCTCGGCCTGGGTCAGGGTGAGGATGGAGGTGGAGCCGAAGAGGGTGCTGCACACGTCGCCGGACAGGTTGGTGCTGGTGGAAAAGAGGTTCATCAGCAGGTAGCCGATGGCCAGGGTGCCCACCGACAGCACCGCGATGGCGGCGTCGCCCTGGAGCTTGGCGCTCTGGCCGCTGCGGAGCAGCAGGACGGCGGCAATCACCGTCACCGGCAGCACCAACAGCATTTCATCGGTGAGGTTGAAGACAGCCGCCACCGCCAAAGCGCCGAAAGCCACATGGGACAGGCCGTCCCCGATGAAGGAAAACCGCTTCAAAACCAGGGTTACCCCGAACAGGGAGGCGCACAGGGCGATCAGGACGCCTACGATCAGGGCATACCGGACAAAGGGGAAGGTAAAATAATACTGTAAGGTCTGGAGAGGTGTCATGCCTTGTCACCGCCTTTCTCGCAGGGGGCGAACATCTGGCCCACCGGACTGGCCAGGTAGGCGGATGCCGTCCCGAAAAACAGCCGCTGACCTTCTCCAATGTGGAGAATATGGCTGGCGTAACGGACCGCCGCGGCGATGTCGTGGGAAATCATGATGACGGTGATGCGGTCGGTCCGGTTCAGCTCGGCGATCAGGTCGTAGAGCTCGGCGGTGACTTTGGGGTCCAGGCCGGCCACCGGCTCATCCAGCAGAAGGAGCTTCCGGGTGGCGCAGAGGGCCCGGGCCAGCAAAACCCGCTGCTGCTGGCCCCCCGACAGTTCCCGGTAGCACCGGCGGGCCAGGCCCTCAATGCCCAGCCGCTCCATGTTCCGGGCGGCCAGGGCTTTTTCCTCTTTGGAGAAGAAGGGCCGCAGGCCGCACCGGCTCAGGCACCCCGACAACACCACTTCCTGCACCGAGGCGGGGAAATCCCGCTGGAGGGGAGTCTGCTGGGGCAGATAGCCGATTTCGTTCTTGTGGAGGCCGTCGCTGAAGGTGATGGTTCCCGCCAGCGGGGCCCGCAGGCCCAACAGGGTTTTCATCAGGGTGGACTTGCCCGAGCCGTTCTCTCCCACAATGCACAGGTAGTCCCCCTCCTCCACCGTGAAGGAGAGATGCTCCGCCACCCGGGTGTTTTCGTAACCCAGGGTCAAATCTTTGCAGGTGATGAGTGCCATAATGTCTCCTTTATGCTAGGGCGTCCTTCAGCACGTCCAGGTTCGATTCCATGATGGACAGGTAGGTGGTGCCGGCGGCCGCGTCATCCGCCGAAGTGCCCTGCATCGAATCCAGCCGCAGCAGGGCGGCATCTTTCGAGGCGGTGTTCTGGATGATGGTCTGGGCCACCCGCTGGTCCGAATTCTCGATGGTCAGCACCGCGGGCAGGTGGAGCTCGTCCACCTTGCCGGCCAGGAAGGCGATGGTCTCAAAGCTGGCCTCGGTCTCGGCCGAACAGCCGGGGAAGGCGGCGTATACTTCCAGGCCGTAATCCTCGGTCAGATACCGGAAGGGGAACCGGTCTCCGAACAGCAGGGTGTGGACCGGCGCGGCGTCCACCGCCGCCTGATAGGCGGCATCCAGGTCGGCAAGCTGGGCCTGATAGGCGGCGGCGTTGGCGGCGTAGGTGCCGGCGTGGTCCGGGTCCAGCTGGCTCAGGGCGTCGGCAATGGAGCCGGTCAGGAGGGAAGCGTTTTTCAGGGAGAGCCAGACGTGTTCGTCGTACTCGTCCTCGTCCTCATCGCCGTGGTCGTGGCCCTCGTGGTCCTCGGCCTGCATCCCTTCGGTCAGCTCCTCCAGGCGGGCGTTGTCCCCCAGAATCTCCAGCAGGCTCAGGACTTTCATGTCAGGGTTGACCGCTTCTTTCAACGCGCCGTCCACCCAGCTGTCCGAGGTGCCCCCCACATACACAAACAGGTCGCAGGAGGACAGTTTCAGCATATCTTCCGCCGAGGGCTGATAGCTGTGCATGTCCACGCCGGTGTCCTGGAGCCAGACCAGCTCCACGCCGGGCACGTCCCCCAGCACCTGCCGGGTCCAGTCGTAAATCGGGAAAATGGTGGTGACCACCCGCAGGGAATCGCTGTCCGAACCGCTGTCAGACCCGGCGGAACCCGACGGGCTGGCTGCGCCGGAAGAGCTGCCGGCACACCCGGCCAGCAAAACCCCCGCCAGGCAGACGGCCAGCAGGGCGGCGGCAATCGTTTGGAACTTCTTCATAACCTTGTTGAAACCTCCGCGGCAGAGAAAATTGCCCTCTGCCAAAATGAGCGGCAGGAGCTCCAAGCGCTCCTGCCGTGAATTTGCAACTTGACTGCAAATTATTATACACAGGGGGGAGGGGTTTGTCAACCGGGATTTTCAGGTCATGGGCCGGGCAGGCCCGGGGCGGGAAAAAAGAGCGTCCCCCCGCGGACTCGACCGTCTTGTACACCACTCGACAAACCTGCGCGGATGCAGTATACTTAGAGCAAAAGAAACCAGCGCCTGCCCGGGCCCGGCCCGGTGCGGCCGCAGAAAGTGTGCGCTTCGATGCCGGAATCCACCATGACCCCGCAGCAGGCCCAGTTTGTCAAGATGACCCAGACCCCCATCCCGCGGCTGGTGATGGGACTGGCTGTGCCTACCATCCTTAGTATGCTGATTACCAGCATCTATAATCTGGCCGATACCTTTTTTGTGGGCCAGCTGTCCACCAGCGCGTCGGGCGCGGTGGGCGTTGTCTCCAGCCTGATGGCGGTGATCCAGGCCGTCGGCTTTATGCTGGGCCACGGCGCCGGCAGCGTCATCAGCCGCAGCCTGGGCAGCGGCGACCAGCATACCGCCTCCCGGTTCGCCTCCACCAGTTTCTTTACCGCCGTCGGGATGGGGGCTCTGCTGGGGGTGTTCGGCATTGCCGGCCTGACCCCCCTGATGCACCTGCTGGGCAGCACCGAGACCATCCTGCCCCATGCCCGGGACTATGCCTTTTATATTCTGCTGGCGGCTCCCTTTATGATGTCCAGCCTGGTGATGAACAACATCCTCCGCTATGAGGGCAAGGCCAGCTTTGCCATGGTCGGCCTGGTCACCGGCGGCATCCTCAACATAGCCCTGGACCCGGTCTTTATCTTCGGGCTGGGAATGGGCACCGGCGGCGCCGGCCTGGCCACCGGCCTGAGCCAGCTGGTCAGCTTCGGCATCTTGCTGTCCATGTACCTGCGGGGCAAGACGGTGAGCAAACTGGCCCTCCGCAACTACACCCGGAAGGGCCGGGACCTGGTCACCATCCTCACCACCGGCCTGCCCAGCTTTGGACGGCAGGGCCTGGCCAGCTTTGCCAGCATGATGCTGAATGTGGCCGCCCGTCCCTACGGAGACGCTGCCGTCGCCGCCATGAGCATCGTCAGCCGGATTTTCCAGTTCCTGATGTCGGTGGCCCTGGGCGTCGGACAGGGATTCCAGCCTGTGGCCTCCTACAACTACGGCGCCCAAAAGTTTCACCGGGTCCGGGCCGCCTGCATCTTTACCATGGAGGCCGGTTTTGTTCTGCTGTCGGTCCTGACGGTGGTCTGTCTGTTCAATGGCGAAACCCTGGTCCGCCTGTTCCGGGACGACGATGCCGTCACCGCCATCGCCTTGCCCGCTTTCCGCTGGCAGTGCATCGCCACCCTGCTCCAGCCGGTGCTGGTGTGCGGCAATATGCTGTTCCAGAGCGTCGGCAAGTCGGGCCGGGCTACCTTCCTGTCCTGCTGCCGGCAGGGAATCTTTTTCATTCCCCTGATTGTGGTCCTGCCGCAGGTCTGGGGTCTGGCCGGCGTCCAGTACAGTCAGCCCATCGCCGACGCCCTCAGTTTTGTGGTGGCCATCCCCTTTATGGCGCAGTTCCTGGGGGAACTGGACCGGATGGATGCCCGCGTCCGCGCCGGCCAGCCCGCAGAATGAGGGCACTTTACCGCACTAAAAACCTAAAAATCCTGATGTGTGTGTGGGCGTTTTGTGCAAGACGCCAAAAGCCAGCCGCCGGACTTGTGAGAAATTACGACAGGTGGTATAATTTACGCACCGTACGTGGGAAAGCCGTACCTTCGGGGTACGTTTTGGTATGAATCTGAACAATGGAGGGATAAGACCATGAGAACTGTAGAACAGACCCTGATTGAGCCGGGCCGTTACTATACGATTGCGGCGGCATCGGGCAATGTGATCGGATACGTGGAGAAAGCCGAGGACGGCGCCGAGCTGCGCCTGGGCAAGTACGAGCACAAGCCGGAACAGGAATGGCTGTTTGACCGGGTGGGCGAGCATTCGTACCGGATTCACTGCCGGGCCAACGGCAAGGTGATCGACCTGATGATGGCCGGCACCGACAACGGCACCTGGCTGCACCTGTGGGATGACGTGCTGGGCAGCAGCCAGATGTGGACCCTGGTGCCGGTCAACGACGGTACTGTGCGGATCACCAGCCCCTGGGCCAGCGGCAAGTGTGTGGACACGGTGGGCATCGGCAGCGCAGCCGGCGCCATCCTGCAGATCTGGCAGGAGAGCCCGGGCGCCGATCAGCTGTGGACCATCCGGGCCGTCAAGGACCGCAAGCCCGCCGAGCCCGCTGTGGAGCCCGCCGCAGAGGCTGCACCCGCTGAGGTCAAGGCCGAGCCGGTTGCAGAGGCTGCACCCGCTGAGGTCAAGGCCGAGCCGGTTGCAGAGGCCGCACCTGCTGAGGCCAAGGCTGAGCCGGCCGCAGAGGCTGCTCCCGCCGAGGTGAAGGCCGAGCCGGTTGTGGAGGCCGCACCCGCTGAGGTGAAGGCTGAACCGGTTGCAGAGGCTGCACCCGCTGAGGTCAAGGCTGAACCGGCCGCAGAGGCCGCACCCAAGCGCCGCGCCTGCCGCACCAAGAAGGCAGCCGCCCCCGCTGAGGAGGCACCGGCCGCCGAGGCAAAGGCCGAGGCCGCGCCCAAGAAGCGGACCACCCGGACCAAGAAGGCCGACACCGCCGCCCCTGCTGAGAGCACCGCCAAGCGCCGCTCCCGCAAGAAGTAAATCCTGAATCCAAAACGCCGCGCCCCTGCCTGTTGGGGGTGCGGCGTTTTTTGGTGCCGGGGAACGACAAGAAGGGCAGTACAGCCCGAAAACTGTACTGCCCTTGCAGGTTCTGGGATATGTTTTCCGCTTAGCGCTTGACCTGGAAAGCGTTGATGCCGGGGTAAACAGCGCTGTCGCCCAGCTCCTCCTCGATGCGGAGCAGCTGGTTGTACTTTGCAACACGCTCGGTACGGCTGGGAGCACCGGTCTTGATCTGGCAGGTGTTCAGAGCAACAGCCAGGTCGGCGATGGTGGTGTCCTCGGTCTCGCCGGAACGGTGAGAGGTGACAGCAGCGTAGCCAGCCTTGTGAGCCATCTTGATGGCCTCCAGGGTCTCGGAGACGGAGCCGATCTGGTTCAGCTTAATCAGGATAGCGTTGCCGCAGCCCAGGGAGATGCCCTTGGCCAGACGCTTGGTGTTGGTGACGAACAGGTCGTCGCCCACCAGCTGGACCTTGCCGCCCAGCTCGCGGGTCAGCTCCTGCCAGCCCTCCCAGTCCTCTTCATCCAGGCCGTCCTCGATGGAGATGATGGGGTACTTCTCAACCAGGCTCTTCCAGTGAGCGATCAGCTCGCTGGAGGTGTACTCGGTGCCGGCCTTGGGCAGCTTGTAGTGGCCCTTGCCCTTGGCGGTGTCCTTCCACTCGGAGGAAGCGGCGTCCAGAGCGATCATGAAGTCAGCGCCGGGCTTGTAGCCAGCCTTCTCGACAGCGGCCAGGATGGTCTCGATGGTCTCCTCATCGCTGGACAGGTTGGGAGCGAAGCCGCCCTCATCACCAACGGAGGTGGCCAGGCCCTTGCTCTTCAGGATGGACTGCAGAGCATGGAAGACCTCAGCGCACATACGCAGAGCCTCTTTGAAGGAGGTAGCGCCGACAGGCATAATCATGAACTCCTGGGTATCGACGGTGTTGGTAGCGTGAGCGCCGCCGTTCAGAATGTTCATCATGGGGACGGGCAGACGGTTGCCGTTCACGCCGCCCAGGAAGCGGTACAGGGGAATGCCCAGAGAGGCAGCAGCAGCGCGGCAGACTGCGATGGACACAGCCAGGATCGCGTTGGCGCCCAGGTTGGACTTGTCTTCGGTGCCGTCGGCCGCGAGCATCGCAGCGTCCACAGCGTAGATGTCGGA